>JBCBWJ010000267.1:0-4957 GCA_039817165.1 Pseudomonadota bacterium
CATCCAGGCCCCCGGCGGTGTCGGTGTGGCCGACAATGGCGACCTCGAGGCCGGGGCGGTCCTGCATCAGGGCGGCGAGTTCGGCCATCTCGGGCGAGGGCGCGTCGGACAGCATCGAATTCGCGGTGGGAACAACGACCCTGTCCGACGCGCCCTCGCCCGAGATGGCCGAACTTGCCGCCCTGATGCAGGACCGCCCCGGCCTCGAGGTCGCCATTGTCGGCCACACCGACACCGCCGGGGGCCTGGATGCCAACATCAACATATCGCGCGCCCGCGCCGCCGCCGTGCGCACCCGGGACCAGAAGATCGGCACCGTGAACCCCCGGCAAAGCTCCGCCTTGCCCCATTCCGCCCACATATCCACCCGCGCCCGCGCGCCCGGGTCCTCAGGCCAAAAGGCGGTGCCCGACCCGTAGCGCGCGCAAAGATAGCGCAGGATCGCCCCGCTTTCCCAAACCACCAGATCCCCGTCCCTGAGCACCGGCACCTTGCCGTGCGGGGTCAGGGCGCGAAAATCCGGCGTGTCGAGCCCGCCATGCACATGACCATAGTCGAGCCTTTCAGGCTTCAACCCAAGCTCTGCCAAGGCCCACATGACCACTTGCACATTCGACGATGTCGCCCGCCCATACACCGTGATCATGATGCTGCGTCCGTCTTGGTCTCGGCCAGAGACCGGTCGAGATAGGCCATCAGCACCGCTATGGCCTGATCCCCCTCAAGCGGCGTTTCGGCCAGGGCCTGGCGCAGGTAAAGCCCGTCAATCATCGCAGATAGCCCGCGGGCAAGCTCTGCCGCCTCGCCCCCCGCCGCCCGCACCGCATGGCGCAGGTTCGAACGCATCCGCCGCTGGTAGATATTGAGCAAACGTTGCGCCTCAGGCGAGGTTTGGGCCTGCACGTAAAAGTTCAGCCAGGCCGACACGGATTCAGACTGGAATTGGCGAGGTGAAAAGCTGGCGCGGATGATCGCCTCCACCCGGTCACGCGGGGTTTTCGCCATGGCCAGCGCGCCGCGCACCTCCGCGCCATAGAGCGACAGGATGTGGCGCATGGCAGCGGTGAAAATCTGCTCTTTGGAGCCGAAATAATGATGCGCCAGCGCGCTCGACATGCCGGCACGTTTGGCGATCTGACTGACCGTGACATCCAGGCTGCCGCGCGCCCCGATCTCGTGGATCGTGGCCTCCACGAGCGCCGAGCGGCGCAGCGGTTCCATTCCTTGCTTTGGCATGTCGCACCCCTTTTTCACATCCCCCTTGCAGAGTTAGAAATTTTTGATTGATCCGTCAATCAATAAAAACCTGTGCGTTTGGGACGCGTGGGATTTAGGTATTTGTGAAAAGAAAGAAGCCGAGAGGGGCGCGCGCCATGGCAATGCCGGGCGAGGCTGCTAAGTGGGCGTCATGGATCGCCCCATGTTCATAGGTTCCGAGATTTATCGTGGCTCAAGCTATGGGCCCAAGCACCCGCTGTCGATCCCGCGGGTGCCGACAGTGACCGATCTCAGCCGTGCCCTCGGCTGGCTGCCCAAAGCGCAATTCCGGGTGAGCCCGCGCGCCCGGCCCAAGGCGCTTTTGTCCTTTCACACCCCTGACTATGTGCGCGCCCTTGAGGCCGCGGAAGCCGCGCAAAGCGTGGATGACGCAACCCGCGCGCGCCACCAGTTGGGCACCGTGTCGAACCCGGTCTTTGCAGAAATGTATCGCCGCCCCGCCACGGCCGCGGGCGGGTCCATGCTGGCCGCGCAAATGTTGGCGGGGGGCGGCATTGTCTACAATCCCGGCGGCGGGACCCATCACGGTATGGCCGATCACGCCGCCGGGTTTTGCTACCTCAACGATCCGGTTCTGGCCATTCAGACCTTTCTGGCCCAAGGCCTGAGCCGCGTGGTCTATGTCGACATTGACGCCCACCATTGCGACGGGGTCGAGGTGGCGTTCACGGGCGATGCGCGCGTGCGGCTCATCTCCACCCACGAGGCGCGCCGATGGCCTTTCACCGGGGCGCTTGAGGACGATGCGGGCGGGTCGGCCTTTAACCTGCCCTTGGCCAAAGGCACCGGTGATGCGGGCTTTGCCTTCGCCCGGGATGCCCTGATCCTGCCTGCGGTAGAGGCGTTCCGGCCTGAGGCCATTGTCCTGCAATGCGGCGCAGATGCGGTGGAAGAGGACCCGCTGGCGCGATTGTCTTTGTCCAACACCTCTCATTGGGCGGTGGTGGCCGCCTTGATGGGCATGGCGCCCCGGCTTTTGGTGCTGGGCGGCGGCGGGTACAATCCATGGACCGTGGGGCGGCTCTGGACAGGCGTTTGGGCGACGCTCTCGGGCCATGAGATCCCGGACCGATTGCCCGACCCGGCGCAAGAGATTTTGCGCGGTCTTTCCTGGACACGGGTGGCGCGCGGGCCCACACCAGACCACCTGATGACCACGCTGCGCGACACGCCCCGTCCTGGCGAGATATCCGACGGGTTGCGCGCCGATGTGGCAGCCCTTGCGGCACGCCTGCGCGCCTGGGTGTGACCCGTGCCCTGCTGGGCGTTGGGATTTGAGTATTTCCCGCAAGATGAAACCGGACGCGGCAACGCTTCCGCCATTGCTCTTGCGCGCCAAGCGGCGTAAACGCCATGTCGTTGACGGGACAGAGACGACAAATGCCCATTCTTGTGATGAAATTCGGCGGCACTTCGGTGGCCAATATCGACCGCATTCGCCGCGCCGCCAAGCGTGTGGGCGTCGAGGTGGCGAAAGGCTATGACGTGATCGTCATCGTCTCGGCCATGTCGGGGCGCACCAATGAACTGGTGGGCTGGGTCGATGACATCTCGCCGCTCTATGACGCGCGCGAATACGACGCCGTGGTCAGCTCGGGCGAGAACGTGACCGCCGGGCTGATGGCGCTCACGTTGCAGGAAATGGACGTGCCCGCGCGCAGCTGGCAAGGCTGGCAGGTGCCGGTGATGACCACGTCCGCCCATTCGGCGGCGCGGATCGAGGACATCCCCAACGACAACATTCTGTCGAAGTTTGCCGAAGGCATGCGCGTGGCCGTGGTGGCGGGGTTCCAAGGCATCAGCCCCGAGGGCCGCATCACCACGCTGGGCCGGGGCGGATCGGACACCACCGCCGTGGCCTTTGCCGCCGCCTTTGAGGCAGAACGCTGTGACATCTATACCGATGTGGACGGCGTCTACACCACCGACCCGCGCATCACCGACAAGGCGCGCAAGCTTGACAAGATCGCCTTTGAGGAAATGCTGGAACTGGCCAGCCTGGGCGCAAAGGTGCTGCAAACCCGGTCTGTTGAGCTGGCCATGCGCTACAATGTCAAACTGCGCGTGCTCAGCAGTTTTGAAGAACAATCAGACGAGGCCGGCACGCTGGTCTGTGCGGAGGAAGAGATCATGGAATCAAACGTGGTGAACGGTATTGCCTACTCGCGCGAAGAGGCGAAAATGACGCTGGTCTCCGTGGCCGACCGCCCCGGCATCGCCGCCGCGATCTTTGGCCCGCTGAGCGAGGCGGGCGTGAACGTGGACATGATCATCCAGAACATCTCAGAGGAAGGCCGCACCGACATGACCTTTTCGTGCCCCACCAATCAGGTGGCGCGCGCCGAAAAGGCCATGCAAGAGGCGCGCGACAAGGGCGACATCAACTTCCACGATCTGCTGGCTGACACCAATGTGGCCAAGATCTCGGCCGTGGGCATCGGCATGCGCAGCCAGTCCGGTGTCGCCGCCACGATGTTCAAAACGCTCAGCGATGAGGGGATCAACATCAAGGTCATTTCAACCTCCGAGATCAAGATATCCGTGCTCGTCGACAGGAAATATATGGAACTTGCCGTTCAGTCCCTGCATGATGCCTTCGGACTAGAGACCGCGGCCTGACGCGTGCGCTTCTTAAAAAAGCCAACACCGTCAGACCGTTAGACCTGAGGGATGGGCCGCTTAACGGCATGGATGAGCCGGTAAATCATAACACCAACAGCCGCCAGATGCTGTCACGCCTTCGCACGCTGATGTCCGAGGAGGCGGGGGGCCAGACGCGGCTGGACGCCATCACCGGGCTGATGGCCGAAGAGATGCATGTCGAGGTCTGTTCGATCTACCTGTTCCGCGACGACGACACGCTGGAACTGTGCGCCACCCAAGGCCTGAACCCGGAGGCCGTGCACCAAACCCGGATGCGTCTGGGCGAGGGCCTCGTGGGCCGCATCGCCAAAACCGGCCAGATCGTGAACACCGACAACGCCCCCGGCACGCGCGGCTTTCGGTACATGCCCGAGACGGGCGAGGAGGCCTATAACAGCTTTCTCGGCGTGCCCATTCAGCGTCTGGGCGAGACGCTGGGCGTGATGGTCGTGCAATCCCGAGAGGCGCGGGGCTTTTCCGAAGAAGAGGTCGACGTGGTGGAGGTCGTGGCCATGGTGCTGGCCGAGATGACCGAATTGGGCGCGTTCGTGGGCGAAGGGGCCGCCCTGTCGGCACGCCACCAACAGCCAGTTCTCTTTAACGGCACCGTGGCACAAGAGGGCGCGGCACAAGGCCAGGTCTGGCTCCATGAGCCGCGCGTTGTCGTCTCCAACCCCATTGCCGACGATCCGGCGCGCGAGATGGAACGCCTGACGGCCGCGGTGGAAGAGCTGCGCGTCGGCGTGGACCGGATGCTGTCGACGGCGGCCAAAGGCGACAAGGAACAGCTTCAGGTGCTAGAGGCCTACCGCATGTTTGCCAATTCCAAAGGCTGGATGCGCCGGATGGAGGAAGACATCGGGCTGGGCCTCTCGGCGGAGGCCGCCGTGGAAAAGGAACAATCCACGGCCCGCTCGCGCATGGGCAAGGTCACGGATGCATATCTGCGCGAACGGCTGCATGATCTCGATGATCTGTCGAACCGGCTGCTGCGCATTCTGACCGGGCAAGGCACCGAAACCGGTGCGGAGATACC
>JBCBWJ010000268.1:0-4929 GCA_039817165.1 Pseudomonadota bacterium
TAATCTCAGGCTTTGACGCGCGTCATCTCCGGGTCATAGGGGCTCTGCGCGATGACTTTAGCCGGTGTTAGCTCTCCGAGCGTATCAATCATGAACTCCGTTCCAACATCGGACAGATCAGGGCGCAAAAACGCATACGCCAGGTTCATACCAACCCGGTGGCCAAAATCGCCCGACGTGACCGTGCCGACGACATCCCCATCCACCATCACAGAGGCGCCGCCATGGGCCGGGGCGTCGTGGCTTTGCACATGCATGGAAACCAGCTTGCGCTGAGGCCCTGCCGCGCGCCGTTCCGATAGGGCATCTTTGCCGATGAAGTCCGGCTTGTTCATGCGCACGAAACGATCCAGCCCTGTTTCAAACGGGTCGAATTCGGTCAGAATGTCGGATTTCCAGTGCAAAAACCCTTTTTCCAGGCGCATCGAGTCGACCGCGCGCGCTCCGAACATCGCCATACCATGAGCCTCGCCCGCCTTCCGGAGCGCGAGATAAGCCGCATAAAGCTGCGCATTGGGGACGTGGATTTCATAGGCCAGCTCACCCGAAAAGCTGACCCCCATGACCACAGCCGGGGCAATCCCGATAAAGGTTTCCCGGACAGACAGCCATGGAAACGCCTCTGCCGACCAATCTGCGCGGCTGACCTCTTGCAGCACAGCGCGCGCCTTAGGCCCAGCCAGAACCAGAATGGTGTGTTCATTGGTCAGTGACCGGATCTGCACATCGTCCTCAGACCTCAGATGCGCCATCAGCCAGTCCATATCGTGCCATTCCGCCGCGGCAGCGGAGCCGTACCAGACCCGCTCATCCGGCAGGTTGGCGATTGTCGCCTCGGACTTGAGCATACCGTGGTGATTGAGCAAATACCCTAGGCCTACGCGACCCGGCCGCTTGGGCACAGCGCCGCAGATCATCCGGTCGAGAAAGTCATAAACACCGCATCCGGTCAGTTCATAGCGGTTGAACCCGTTCACCTCAGCCAGGCCAACGCGGGTTTGGACGGCCTCGACCTCGGCGGCCACAACATCAAACACCTCATTGAAGCGGAAACTGTGGGTTTCCTTGAAATCCGGTGTGGGTTTGTAGAAATCCGCACGCTCCCAGCCGTTCACAACCGTGAATTCTGCGCCCTCTGCCGCCAGAACCGGCGTGAGTGGCGTGGTCTTCATAGGCCGGCCGGCAGGGCGGTGTTCGTGGGGGAAATGAAACCGAAACTCGTTTTGATAGTCCTCAATGGCCTTCAATGCGCAGAGTTCCACATTCCCGTGACCTGTGAAGCGGCGCGGATCGATCACCCAAGTGTCATAGCACGCCTCACCGTGGACAATCTGTTGCGCCAAAAGCCAGCCGTGTCCACCGCCTTCTCCCAGACCCGCCCGCAGACCGATGATGCAAAACGCGTTCCGCTTGCCCGGGATGGGGCCCACCAAGGGTGCGCCGTCGATGGTGTAGGTGATCGGCCCGTTCACGACCGTATGGATGCCCACATCCATCAGGGCGGGCATCCGCGCAAACGCGCCTTCCAGCACATCAGTCACCCGGTCAAGATCATCCGGGCAAAGCGCGTTTACGAAGTTCGGATCGATCCCATCCAAGCCCCAGGTGCGGCAGTCTTGTTCGTAAAACCCGACCAATAGCCCCTGCTTTTCCTGCCGGCAGTAATAATCCGAGATGGGACAGCGCAACAACGGCATTCGGTGGTCCGCGTCGATGATCCCTTGAATGGGTTCTGTCAGAAAGTACTGGTGTTCCATGGACATGACGGGGTGATGTACCCCCATCATCGCGCCCACCTCGTTCACGCGGTACCCGCAAGCATTGACCACGACCTCACAGGCAATATCACCGTTCTCGGTGTGCACCGTCCAGCTGTCATCGGCGTGCTGCGTGAGCCCCGTCACGGGACAGTTGCGATACACCTCTGCGCCCGCTTTTCGCGCGCGGCGGGCCAGTGCCTGGCACAGTTGTGCAGGGTCGATATCTCCGTCGAGCGGATCCCAAAGACCGCCGACAAGGTTTTCGGTCGAGATCAAAGGGTGACGGCGCGCGCATTCTTCGGCATCGATCACCTCAAAATGCACATCCATCCCGCGCGCCATGGATGCAAAATGACGATAGCCATCCATCTGCGCCTCTGTGTTGGCCAACCGGATCCCGCCATCCCCGTGGTGGTAGTTGATTGGATAGTCCGGATCTTCGGCCAGGTCTTTGTAGAGATTTATGGAATGGGTCTTGAGCCCGACCATCGTCTGGTTCATTCCAAAATTGGTCACCTGCGCAGCCGAATGCCATGTGGTGCCAGAGGTCAGCTCATTGCGTTCGACCAGGACAACATCCGTCCAACCTTCCTGCGTCAGATGATAAAGGGTGGAACACCCCGCAATGCCGCCGCCGATCACCACGCATTTCGTTTGAGTTTTCATAGCGCCTCTCCAGTGTCTGAACCATCAGGGCGCGTTGAACGGGGTGGGGTCAATGGACGAGCTGTCTTTCGATACTTATTCGCAATATGATTTCGAAAAGTTCAAAGTAATGCAAATGCCGCTTGCTCAAAGACGGCCATTGCTTGCTCATTACGGTATGACGACGGCGCGCATATCTGACACCAAAAAACCTCGTAGGTCGGGTCGCAAGGAACGGCTGGCCAAAGCCGCAGCACCACCGGTGATCAATCCAGCACCTCCCGGACAGAAAGGCGGGCAGTATCGTCCGCTCAGCGACACTGACCTACACGCCATTTACGAGACGGCATTGCGCCTTTTGGCGGAGCTGGGCATGGGCGAGGTACCAGAGCGGCTTTGGAACGTGCTTATGAGGGCAGGGGCCCACGATCTGGGCCAAGGTCGCCTCAGTTTGCCGCGAGAGATGGTAGAGACGGCCATTGCGCTCGCTCCCAAAGTTTTCCCTCTGCATGGACGCGACCCACAACGCACCATTCATGTGGGCGGCGATCATGTGCATTTCGGCACGGGCGGGGCAGCGGTGCAAACGCTTGACTTGCAAAGCGGGCTCTACCGCCCATCGACACTGCAGGATCTTCACGATTTCACCCGTCTTCAGGATGCGCTGACCAATGTAAGCTGGTTCACCCGCTGCTGCATTGCCACGGATGTGCCCGGTGAATATGCGCTCGACGTGAACACGGCCTACGCCCTCATGCGCAACACGACCAAACCGGTGGCCACAGCCTTTACCCTTGCCGAACACGTGGCCCCTTTGGTCGACCTGTTTGACATGGCCGCCGATGGGCCGGGATCTTTTGCTGCGCGCCCGTTCGTTAAGGCGCATATCAGCCCGGTGATTTCGCCCATGCGGTTCGGGGAAGACGCGGTTGATGTGACTTTCGCCTGTCTGGAGCACAACGTTCCGGTGTCCTGCATCACCGCGGCACAGGCAGGGGCGACCGCGCCCGCGACACTGGCGGGGTTCCTGGCGCAGTCCTTGGCTGAAACGCTCGCCAGCCTAGTGATGGTCAATACGATCAAACCCGGCCACCCGATGGTGTTTTCCAACTGGCCTTTGGTCATCGACCTGCGCACAGGGGCCTTTGCGGGCGGCGGTGGCGAGATTGCGGTGCTCAATGCCGCATCCGCTCAAGTGTCCAACTGGCTGGGTCTGCCCTCAGGGGTGGCCGCGTCCATGACGGATGCCAAAGCCATTGATGCCCAATACGGCGTGGAAAAGGGCATGACGTCGCTCGCTGCGGCCTTGGCAGGGGCAAATCTCATCTACGAAAGCTCCGGCATGACGGCGTCGCTCCTGGGCGCGAGTTTTGAGGCGTTTGTGCTGGATGATGAGATGCACTCGATGTCCTACAGGGCACTGCGTGGGGTGGAGGTGACGCCCGAAAACCTGGGCTTTGACGCCATATGTCAGGCCGTGTTGGGTGAGGGGCATTTCCTCGGCGGGGATCACACGATTGGCGCCATGGAGCGCGACTACGTCTATCCGCTTTTGGCCGATCGTGACACGCCCCGCACCTGGGAGGAAAAAGGCGCGCCCGAGGCGTGGGCCATGGCACGGCGGCGCGCAGAAGAGCTGTTGGAAACCCACAGGCCAACTTACCTGACCCCCGATCAAGACAGCATGATACGCGACCGGTTCGATATCTTGATCTGAGGGGCGGAGGGCCTGCCTGCAAATCCCTGCAGAATTTTGACCGAACATGCGGTAGGGTTCAGCACGCGCATTTGGAAAAGAGTCTCATGCCCAGATCCTACACCGGCGGCTGCCTGTGCGGAGATATCCGTTTCGAAGCGGTGGCCCCTGCAGAGGTCCCGCACACATGTTCATGTACAATGTGCCAACGCCATTCCGGGGCTTTGACCCTCGCTTGGGTTGAGTTTCCGACAGATGCGGTGACGTGGACAGGGCATGGTGGCGCGCCAACGCTCTACCGATCATTAGAAAAATCCAGCCGTGCCTTTTGTCCAAGATGCGGCAGTACAATTGGTGCCATAGACGATGCGCCGGTGGTTGCGTTGGTTCTGGGTGTGTTTGACAAACCGGGGGCTGCGGCGCTCAAGCCGGTGTCTCATTCCCACAGGTCCAAACGGCCCACATGGTGGCATGTCGACATAGACGGCTAGGTTTTCACTGGATCGACGGAGCTTTTCGCGCTTTTCTTCTGGAACGCGAAGGGAGGCGCTCATGAAAACGTCTGAGCCGGATTTCACCATTGGCATTGAAGAAGAGTATCTTCTGGTCGATCGCGACAGCCTTGATCTGGCCGAAGCGCCCGAGGCGTTGATGCTGGCCTGTCAATCAGAGCTTGAAGATCAGGTCGCGCCAGAGTTCCTCAAGTGCCAGATTGAGATTGGCACAAAGGTGTGCGCCACAGTTGGTGAGGCACGTGAAGATCTGCGTCGGCTGCGATCCTGCGTGGCCAAACACGCGGCGCGCTTCAATTTGGCACCCATCGCCGCT
>JBCBWJ010000269.1:0-4916 GCA_039817165.1 Pseudomonadota bacterium
GCTGATACACCAACGCGCCTTCGCCCTTGGTGGCTTCATAGCATTCCACACCCTTTTCGGTGTTGTAGCCCGTCTCGCATTCCACCACGCGCACAGGCTCTCCGCCGATGCCGCCGTCACGCTCATTGAGCAAGGTGAAATAATCCTGATACCCATCCGAGAACGGGATCCCGTTCGCGGCATAAGGCCCGGTGCGATAGGACGTGTCGACGATGACAAGATCGGCCAGCGCCGGTCCTGCCGCCATCATGGTCGCCGCTGCTGCGGCCAGTAGTTTGGTCTTCATCGGTTGTATCCTCCCTTTGGTTTTTATCCGATGCCTTCTCGTAGGGTGGGGTTTCACCCCACCACACCTCTATTGACCCCTCAATGCGGGAAGGGCCAAAGTCTTAATTTCTCCTTGGCCACGCGCCAAAGCTGCGCCAGCCCATGCGGCTCCATGATCAGGAAGATCACGATTAAGAGACCGATGATCATAAGCTGAAAATGCGCCACGATATCCGTGGGCCAGCCCAGTCCGCCACCCAAGAGCGCCGACAGCAGGAACGTCACAATTGCAACCCCGCCCCAAAGCAGCATCAACCCGCCGCCCTTGCCGATGATCTTCTGCATAATCGACACCACAAACAGCACGGCTGAGGCCGCCGCGATGTAGAAAAAGATCCAGGATGCCACGTCGGAGGCCGTGCTGACCTCCACGTTATCCGCCAGCGCCAGCTTCAGCATCACCGGCAGCAGCACCAAAAACGCCGCCCCCGCAAAAGATCCAAAGATCGACCCAAGCCCGCCAATGATGATCATGAAGAGCACGAGGAAGGATTTCACGATCCCGAACACCTCGCCCACCTCGACAGCACCCAGATAGACGGCAAAGAACAGCGCGCCGGAAATGCCCACGAAAAAGCCCGACACCGCAAAAGCGCTGAGCTTGGCCTTGAGCGGATCCACCCCGATGATCTCCGCGGCGATGTCCATATCCCGAATGGCCATCCACTTGCGCCCCGCAGACCCCCGCGTCAGGTTCCGCGCAATGATCGCGCTCGCCGCCGTGAACGCCAGACAGAAAAGATACGCCACCCAAGGCAGCGTCTCCGGCCCGGTCACCGCATAGCCAAAGATTGTCCGCTCCGGCGCGTTGATCTGGCCCGAGGCGGAATAGTTGTAAAACCAGCTCACCTTGTTGAACATCCAAACGAGGAAAAACTGCGCCGCAAGCGTCGCCACCGCCAGGTAAAACCCCTTGATCCTGAGTGATGGCAGACCAAACAGCACACACACCGCCGCCGTGATCCCCCCCGACAGGATGATGTGGAAAAAGATATTCACCTCCGGAAAGCCCGTCATCAGCTTGTAACAGGCATAGGCCCCCACAGCCATGAATCCGCCCGTGCCCAAAGACACCTGCCCGCAATACCCCGTCAGAATGTTCAGCCCGATGGCCGCGATGGAATAGATCAGAAACGGCAGAAAGATCGCGTTGACCCAGTAGTCATTCACAAGAAACGGCACGATCGCAAACGCAACCGCCATGACCGCGTAATAGCGATACCGGTCAAACTTGATCGGAAAGGTCTGCCCATCTTCCTGATAGGTCGTCGAGAAGTCGCCAGATTCACGATAGAGCATTTTGGCTCTCCTCTTTTAGAATTGCAGACCCAACCCGGTGCGGAGCAAAGGGCGCAGCCCGCCGCACCTTCGTCAGGCCGTCCCGGGGCCTGGCGAAATTCCAATTGCAGTACACCTCTCGAAGGCTCAGCGGGACCTCACGAAAAAGCGCTGCCAAACCGAGGTCCGACCGCCACGCCACGGCCTGACGAACGCGCTCTGATGCGCACGCGGGCACAGGCCGCTCAACCGGGGCTCCGCCCTTTAAGAGGCTCAAACGCTCCCCCGGAGCGTTTGCAAGACGCCGCTTAAACCCTCTCAATGATCTTCTCCCCGAACAACCCTTGCGGCCTAAACACCAACACGATCAGCGCCAGCACATAGGCAAACCAGTTCTCCGTCGCCCCGCCAACCATCGGCCCAATCGCAAACTCAAAGAGCTTCTCGCCCACGCCAATGATCAACCCGCCGATGATCGCACCGGGGATCGACGTAAAGCCCCCCAGCATCAGCACCGGCAACGCCTTCAAGGCAATCAACGACAGCGAAAACTGCACGCCCGACTTCGTCCCCCACATGATCCCCGCAACCAACGCCACGAACCCGGCCAGCGACCAAACCATCACCCAGATGAAATTCAGCGAAATCCCCACCGACAGCGCCGCCTGATGGTCATCCGCCACAGCCCGCATCGCGCGCCCCTGCTTGGTGTATTGCGAAAAGATCACCAGCGAGGCCACCAGCAAGATCGCCACAAAGGTCGCCACGATATCCAGATTGTCGATGAAGAACCCGTAGTCGAACATGGTGTAGGTGACCTCATCGATCATCCCATTGATCCCCTGCGGCAGCCCGACATCCAGCTTCTTGATGTCCGCCCCCCACATCAGATCGCCGAACCCTTCCATGAAATAGGCCAACCCAATCGTCGCCATGAAAAGCAGGATCGGCTCCTGATTGACCAAATGTCGGAAGATGAAATAATTCACACACCACGCCAGCACGACCATCACCAATACCGTGAATATGATCCCGCCGAGCGCGGGCACGGTCCAGCCAAAGTGATGCACATGCGTGCCAAAGACGGCGTTGATCAGATGCGAGAACGGCACCCGGCCTTCCATGATCCCCACCAGCGTCATCGCCGCAAAGAGCGCCATCACCCCTTGCGCATAATTGAAAATCCCCGACGCCTTGAAGATCAGGACAAAGCCCAGGGCCACGAGCGCATACAGCACCCCGGCCATCAGCCCGTTCATGACAACTTCCATCCCCCAGAAGAACTGTTCAGGCATGGGTTCCCTCCCGTTTCAATACCGACGCAATACCGACGTAATACAGACGTGATACAGACAGCCCGAAATCAGTCATGCGACACCCCCAGATAGGCATCGATCACGGCCTGATTGCCCCGCACCTCGTCGGGCGTGCCATCGCCGATCTTCTTGCCGTAATCCATCACCACCACCCGGTCGGACAAATCCATCACCACGCCCATGTCATGCTCAATGAGAACAATGGTCGTGCCAAACTCGTCATTCACATCCAGAACAAAGCGGCTCATGTCCTCTTTTTCCTCGACATTCATCCCCGCCATCGGTTCATCCAAGAGCAAAATCGACGGCTCCGCGGCCAGCGCGCGCGCCAGCTCGACGCGCTTTTTCAACCCATAAGGCAGGCGTCCCACCGGCGTCTTGCGGATGCTCTGAATTTCCAGGAAGTCTATGATTTTCTCCACAAATTCCCGGTTCTCCACCTCTTCGCGCTCGGCCGCACCCTTCCAGATCGCCTGCGCAAAAAGCCCCGCCTTCATCTGCCGGATGCGCCCCGTCATGACGTTGTCGAGCACGGTCATCCCCTCAAACAAAGCGATGTTCTGAAACGTCCGCGCAATCCCTTGGCGCGCCACCTGGTAAGGCTTCATCGGCGGCCGCTTTTGACCTTGGTAAAACACGTCACCGTCCTGCGGGTTGTAGAACCCCGAGATCACGTTGAGCATGGACGATTTGCCCGCCCCGTTGGGCCCAATGATCGCCCGGATCTCCCCTTCGCGGATGTCAAAAGAGATGTCCTTGATCGCCACCACACCGCCAAATCGCAGCGTGATGTTCTTCATCTCCATGACCACCCCGCCGATCTTCCGGCCGTCCGCGGTCGTGTATCCTTCTGAGGCATCAAGCATCTGATATCCCTCTCTTTTTCATATGTCCCACACCCATGAGGGATGGGGGGTGGGGCGATGCCGATAGGCGAGCGTCAGCCACCATCCTCACCCTTTCACCTCCTGCAAAATCCCGTGCGGCGTGATCACGTCACGCGCCAATGACGGCCCGCCGCATTCCGGCACACCCGCCGCTTCACTCACCGAGGACCGCAGCCTCGAATGGGTCGAAAGGCTGGTCACCACGGGACACCCCCGCGCATTTTCCGCGCTCAGACGAAACGCCATCAGGCCTTGGGTCGATACGTTAATCTTTTCTGCATCCAATCGCGCGAAAACTTGCGTGAGGTACGCCAGATCGGTGTGTGCCAATGTGCCACCGCGCGCCTCTCGCACCTCGCAAATCGCCCGAAACCCGGCTTGCGTCGGGTACTCGATCAGCCACATCTCAAAGGCGCCGCCGTCTGTGCCCCAAACGCCGGTCGGCACCGTCCGCCCACCGGGCCCCGAAAAGTTCGGCTCCACCCGCGGCCCCAGCAGATCATCCTCCACAAGGTCAAACAGAAAGTCCGGCAACCGATCTTCCAGCCCCGCAACATTCAGCTTTTCCCCGGCCATCACGGCCTCAGTGCAGCGATCCTGCAGGTCCTGCCATTCGTCCGTCACCGCCCACACGGGCGTGGCAAGCGCGGCAAAAATACCAAAGATCGCAAAGGCTTGCCTCATTCCGCAGCCACCTTTTGCGGCACGGTATCCACAACCTGCGCCTCCATGATCTTCAGCGTGGCGCTGATATAGCCTTTGCGCCCATCCTCATAGGTGACTTCGGTTTTCGTCGAAATCTCGCTCGACCCGTCATAGAGCGCAGCCAGCAGATCTTCGAACTTTTCGCCAATCACCCCGCGCCGCACCTTCCGCGTGCGGGTCATCTCGCCGTCGTCAGCATCCAGTTCCTTGTGCAGCACCAGAAAGCGATGCACCTGGCAATGGGCCAGCATCGGATCATCGGCGAGGGACCGGTTCACCTCTTCCACATGGGCTTTGATCGCGTCCAGAACCTGCGGATTGCCCGCCAGTTCCTGATAGGACGCATAGCCAATGTTGTTGCGTTCCGCCCAGTTGCCCACCGCTGTGAGGTCAATGTTGATAA
>JBCBWJ010000026.1:0-13215 GCA_039817165.1 Pseudomonadota bacterium
CGCTGGCGATGTGGCTGAATCGACCGCCGGGGACATAACACCCCGCTCCCGGGCAGGGGATGGATTTCTGACCGGCGATCAGGCCGGGGACCACTTCGACCTCGATGCTGCGCAGGGTTTCTTTCTGGGCTTCGGCAAAGCGGCGGACGTTGTCATGTGCGAACTGGATGTCCTGTTTCAGCTTTTCGGGCACCAGAGAGGCGGCGGCGGTGATCTCGTCGCGGGTGAGGACCACGTTGCCGTCGTATTTGTCGAACTTGGCCGCGTATTCCATGGCTTT
This sequence comes from Pseudomonadota bacterium, assembly GCA_039817165.1. GTDB lineage: Bacteria > Pseudomonadota > Alphaproteobacteria > Rhodobacterales > Rhodobacteraceae > Roseovarius. Next base: position 281 of record JBCBWJ010000026.1, read on the forward strand.
GGCATCGCCGCCCGCCTCGATCTCATGCAGGATCGTGCTCACGGTCTCGGAGACGTCCGAGGCGTGGCTGGTGGAGGTGAGGGTGGCTTTTTTCAGATACTCTCGGGCCATTGGGCGGGGGTCCTAACTGTCATTTTTAAAAGGAGCGAGCGCGGGCGGGCGCGTTGACGGGCCGAATGTAAGCGCTTACATTTCTTTTGGCAATGCCATTGTGATGGCGCAAAACCGCGCGGATCATGCGATGACCCCGAAGACCCCAAACCTGACTGAACTGGTGCCCACGGTCGCGGACGTGGCGCGGCGGGCAGGCGTGTCGACGGCGACGGTGTCGCGTTGCCTCAACGCGCCGCAGCGGGTCCAGGTGAAGACGCGCGACAAGGTGATGGCGGCGGTGACGGAGCTTGGATATTCGCCCAATTTCTCAGCCCGGTCGCTGGCGGCGCGGCGCACCAACACGATCGGCGCGATCATTCCCACGATGGACAATGCGATTTTCGCGCGCGGTTTGCAGGCGGTGCAGGAAGAGCTTGGGCGCGCGGGGGCGACATTGTTGGTGGCAAGCTCGTCTTATCAGCCCGCGTTGGAGGCCGAGCAAATCCGCGCGCTGGTGGCGCGGGGCGCGGATGGGTTGATGCTGATCGGGCATCAGCGCGACCCGGAGATTTACGCCTTTCTCGACCGTCGTCAGGTGCCGGTTCTGGTGGCTTGGGCCTATGATCCGAGCCAACCGAAACCCTCTGTGGGCTTTGACAACCGAGCGGCGATGCGAGCGATGGCGGCTGAAGTTGTGGCGCACGGGCATCGCCGGATCGCTGTGATTTCGGCAAGGCAGGCCGACAATGACCGCGCCAGAGAGCGCGTCCTGGGTGTGCGCGACGCGGTGGCGGAGGCGGGGCTTGATCCCACCGCCCTGCCCGTCTTCGAGACCGATTATGCCATCGAGGCGGGCGGTGCGGCATTCAAGGAAATGGTGGCACCCTCGCCTGCGCCCACGGCGGTGATCTGCGGCAATGACGTGTTGGCGATCGGCGCTTTGAGGGCGGCGCAAAGCCTTGGCATGGACGTGCCGCGCGACATCTCGATCACCGGGTTCGACGACATTGAGTTGGCCACCGTCACGACCCCTGCGCTGACCACAGTGCATGTGCCGCACCGCGAAATGGGGGAGCTGGCGGCGCGGCGGTTGTGGCAGATGGTGACGGGTGATGGTCAAGCTGGCAGCTTGCGCCTTGAGACCGAGTTGCGGATCAGAGGCACCTTGGGCGCGCCGGCGTGACCGGCCTGAGACAGTCGGATGTTGTGGGTTCGGAACAGGTGCTTTCGCCCAGACAGACACGAGATCAGTTTCGCTTTTTTCTGCTCAAAAATGCCTGCAAGGCCCGCGTTGACCCTGCGCCATCCCGGCGAAACGCCCGACAATGGTTGCGCGTCTGGGCGCTTTGGGTAATGCTTTTGACATCATGCCGGGCGGACCAGACCCGGGAAACCTCAGGGAGACTACCATGAAAACGAAACTTATCCTGGCCGCGACGCTGCTGGCCACAACGGCCGTGGCGGCGTCTGCCGAAACGCTGCGATGGGCGCGCGCGGGCGACTCGCTCACGCTGGACCCCCATGCACAAAACGAAGGGCCGACGCATACGCTGGCCCATCAGATCTATGAGCCGCTGATCATTCGTGACCATTCCGGCGCGTTCCAGGCGGCCCTTGCCACCGATTGGGCGCCCAAGGAAGGCGATCCGAATGTGTGGGTTTTCAACCTGCGCCAGGGCGTGACGTTTCACGACGGGGCCGATTTCACCGCCGAGGATGTGATGTTCTCGATCGCGCGTGCGCAATCGGAAAATTCCGCGATGAAAGAGCTGCTGACCTCGCTTGTCGAGGTACGGGCGGTCGATGATCACACGGTGGAGTTTGTCACCGATGGGCCGAACCCGATCTTGCCGGCCAACCTGACCAACCTTTTCATGATGGATAAATCCTGGACCGAGGCCAATGGCGCCGAAGCGGTGCAGGACATCGCAGGTGGCGAGACGACATTTGCATCGTCCAACACCAACGGCACCGGCGCCTATGTGCTGATGAGCCGGGAGCCCGATGTGAAGACCGTGCTGAGCGCCAATGAAAACTATTGGGGCAAGGACGAGTTCCCGCTGGAGGTGACAGAGATCGTCTACACCCCCATCCAGAACGCCGCGACACGTGTGGCCGCGATCCTGTCGGGTGAGGTGGATTTCATTCAGGACGTTCCGGTGCAGGATCTTGGCCGTGTCGGCAGCACCGACGGGCTGGTCGTGAAGACAGCGCCGCAGAACCGGGTGATCTTTTTCGGGATGAACCAGGGGCCTGATGACATTGCCAATGACAACGTGGACGGGGCCAACCCGCTGGCGGATGTACGCGTGCGCAAGGCGATGTCCATGGCGATCAACCGCGATGCCATCAAGAAGGTCGTTATGCGCGAGCAATCCGCCCCCGCGGGCATGATCGCGCCGCCCTTTGTGAATGGCTGGAACCAGGCGATGGACAGTTCTTCGGCCACCGATGTTGAAGGCGCAAAGGCGCTGATGGCGGATGCGGGCTATGGCGACGGGTTCTCGATCCAACTGGATTGCCCAAATGACCGCTATGTCAACGACGAGGGGATCTGTCAGGCGGCCGTGGGCATGCTGGCGCAAATTGGCGTCACCGTGAACCTCAACGCGCAACCCAAAGCACAGCATTTCCCGCTCATCCAGAACAAGGAGACGGATTTCTACATGCTGGGTTGGGGGGTTCCGACCTACGATTCGGAGTACATCTTCAACTTCCTTGCGCACACCCGTGGCGAAGAGCGTGGCAGCTGGAACGGCACCGGCTTCTCGGACACGGATCTGGATGCCAAGATCCAGTCGCTGGCCTCCGAGACCGATCTGGATGCCCGCAACGCCACGATCAACGAGATCTGGACCGTGGTGCAGGATGAGCAGCTTTACATCCCGATCCACCACCAGGTGCTCAACTGGGGCATGACCGATGCGGTCGGCACCGAGGTGAGCCCGGAAGACGATCCGAAGTTCAAGTTCTTTACAATGAACTGATGACATGGCGGGCGGCGGTCCTTGAACGGGCCGCCGCTTTGCTGCTAGGGCCGTCGCTCATGACGGTTGGGGGCGCACTGACATGCTAGGTTATATCTTGCGACGCGTGGCGCAATCCGCGCTTGTGCTTTTGGTGGTGGGGTTCGTTGCCTTTTCCATGTTCCGCTTTGTCGGCGACCCCATTGACAATATGCTGGGTCAGGAACGCACGCTTGAGGATATTGAGCGCCTGCGCGCGCAGTTGGGCCTCGACGACAATTTCCTGGTGCAATATTACCGCTTTCTCGAACAGGCCGTGCAGGGCAACTTCGGGCTGAGCTACCGTCAGGGTCGCGAAGTGTCCGAGATCTTGATGGAGCGTCTGCCCGCGACGCTGGAGCTGGCGTTTGTGTCGGGCATGCTGGCGTTGATCGGGGGGATCATGCTGGGCATTTTCACGGCGATCCGAAAGCGCGGCGTGTCGTCCAACGTGATCATGTCCGTGTCGCTGATTGGGGTGTCGCTGCCCACGTTCCTGATCGGGATTGTGTTGATTTACATCTTTTCGGTCGAGCTTGATATGCTGCCCAGTTTTGGGCGAGGCGAGGTTGTCGATCTCGGCTGGTGGACAACCGGGTTTTTGACGGAAAGCGGGTTGAAGGCGCTGATCCTGCCCGCGATCACGCTGGGGCTTTATCAGATGACGTTGATCATGCGGCTGGTGCGGACGGAGATGCTGGAAGTGCTGCGCATGGATTACATCCGCTTTGCCCGCGCGCGCGGCATCAAATCAAGGGTGATCAATTTCAAGCACGCGTTGAAGAACACCCTGGTGCCGGTGATCACGATCACCGGGCTGCAGCTTGGCTCTATCATCGCGTTTGCCATCATCACCGAGACGGTGTTTCAGTGGCCGGGGGTGGGGCTTTTGTTCATCAACGCAGTGCAGTTCGTGGATATCCCGGTGATGGCCGCGTATTTGATGATGATCTCGGTAATGTTCGTAGGCATCAACCTGATCGTGGACATGCTCTATTTCGCGATTGATCCGCGCCTGCGCGTGGACCGGGGAGGGTAAGGCCAATGACCGACACACCCATCCAAGAGGCCGCGCCAAAGCCCGAGATGACCCGCCTGCAGCGCTGGTGGGACAGTGATTTCATGTATTCCTTCCGCCATGCGCCGGTGGCTGTGGTGTCTTTCTTTGTCGTGGCCATCCTTGTGCTGGCCGCCGTCTGTGCGCCGCTTCTGGCGCCATATGACCCGTTCAACCCTGCCACGCTGAACCTGATGAACGGGTTCACGCCGCCCGGTGATGCCAATGCCTTTACCGGAGAGAGCTTTTTTCTGGGCACCGACGATCAGGGGCGGGATGTGTTTTCGACCATCCTTTACGGCATGCGCATATCGCTCTTTGTGGGCTTTTCCGCGGTGTTGCTGGCGCTGGTGCTGGGTGTGTTTCTGGGGCTTCTTGCCGGGTATGTGGGCGGCTGGACCGAAACGATCATCATGCGCGTGGCGGATGTGCAGCTGACCTTTCCTGCCATTCTGGTGGCGATGCTGATCTTCGGGATCGCCAAGGGGATCACCCCGGCGGAGTATCGCGATCAGATGGCAATCTGGGTGCTGATCCTGGCGATTGGTCTGTCGGACTGGGTGCAGTTTGCGCGGGTTGTGCGGGGCACGACGCTGGTGGAAAAGAACAAGGAATATGTGCAGGCCGCGAAGCTGATCGGGCGTTCGCCGCTGGCGATCATGCTGCGCCATATTCTGCCCAACGTGCTGAGCCCGGTGTTGGTGATCGCGACCATTTCGCTGGCCCTGGCGATCATTGCCGAGGCGACGCTGAGCTTTCTGGGGGTGGGTGCGCCGCCGACCAAGCCGTCCTTGGGCACGCTCATCCGCATTGGGCAGGAGTTCATGTTCTCGGGCGAGTGGTGGATCCTGCTCTTTCCGGCCGCGACACTGCTGGCGCTGGCGCTGTCGATCAACCTGTTGGGCGACTGGCTGCGTGATGCGCTCAATCCGAGGATGCGGTAGGCGCCCGCATTCTTTCAAAGAATGCACGCGAAGTTTTTCAAAAACTTCGCCGCCAACGTTGGCGGCATTTTCTTAACAAGAAAATGCGGGGTGCAGACCCAAGGTCAGTCTGAGGTGTCAGATTTGACCTTCGTGGCCCACTCTCGGTCGTCTTCGAGTTTCGGCAGGGGTGTCCCAATACGGTCGCGATGAACATGGACCTTGGCGATGAAGTACGCTGAAACCGGAGCCGTCGCGAACATAAAGATCGAGATCAGCAATTCGTGCAACGATCCGTCTGTATGGTCAAACGCATACACCATGGACGCGATCAGGATGCTGCCGACGCCCAGTGTGCCTGCTTTCGTCGGTGCGTGAAGGCGCGACATGGGATTGTTGAGTTTGATCAGACCATACCCACCCACGAGCGTGAAGAACGCACCGAGCAGCAGCAGAATTGCCGTTAGGATCTCGACTGGAGACGTCTCGGTCATTCGATCACATCCCGGCGTAGAAGAAAGCGCGCGAACGCGACGGTGGAGATAAATCCAAACATCGCGATCAGCAGGGCTGCTTCAAAGTACATCTGGGTTTCCCTGGCGATCCCGTAGAGCACAATGAGGGACACCGAGTTGATCGAAATCGTATCAAGAGACAAGACACGATCGCCCATATACGGCCCGCGAAGCAGGCGAACCATGGACAAGGCCAGCGTCAGCGCAACCGCGCCGAATGCGATGTAGAGCGCGTAAGTCATCAACATGGGAAAATCTCCATCAGGCGAGCTTCATAGCGGGTCTTGATTTCATCACGCACGGCGTCGGGATCGGGTGCGTCAAGGGCATGAACCAAGAGGGATGTGCCATCATCCGACAGGTCTGCGGACAGGGTTCCAGGCGTCAAGGTGATCGTGCTTGCAAGCACGGCAATGGCCTCTGGCGTGCGGAGCTCAAGAGGAATGCTGATCCAGTTGGGCTGCATTTTGTCGTTGGGTTTGAACAGCACGATCAGCGCCACCTGAACGTTGGCCACGATGATGTCCCAGACCACCAGACCAAAATAGCTAAAGAGCCGCCACGGCCGGGTGATCGGTGGGCGTTCGGGCCAGAAGGCGGAGGTCATGATCGGGATGATGATGCCCAAAAGCAGACCAAAGGCCACGGCGCCGGAACTGGGTCGGTTGACCAGCAGGCACCAGACGACCGTCAGAAGTGCGGTGAGCAAAGGGTGAGGGAAAACGCGGCGGAGGAATGTCATGATCCGTGGTCGTCCTCATTGTGGTCGGCCTTGTCGTCGTGATCGTGCTTGCCGGTATAGGTAATGATCTTTCCGGGCGTGTCGAGCACTGTGGAGATATACGGTTCTGGTGCAAAGAGCTGGGCCGCGGTGGCGTTGAGATAGCGGTTGATCGGGCCGGCAAGGACCGTGACCGTGACAATCGCCGCCAGCAGCGTGCCGATGGCCACCATGGGCAATGCGCCTTGGGTGTCTACGCTCGTCTCCGGCGCGTCCTCCATCGGTGCGTGGGCCTTCCAGAAAATCACCGATCCGGCGCGGGAGAAGCCGACCACGGCGATGAGGCTCGAGGTCAGGATCACCGCCCAAACCCAGGCCGTGCGCGTATCGGCGAGCGCGGCGTCGAGGATGAGAAGCTTGCCCACAAAACCCGACAGCGGTGGCAGGCCGGCCATGGCGATGGCGGCGGCAAAGAACATGCCGGCAACCAGCGCACCGCCCACGATGGGGGGCGCCTGATCCCAGCCGAGGTCCCCGCCGGCGCGGCGCGCGCGGACCACATCGACCAGCAAAAACAGCGTCGCTGTGGCCAGTGTGGAGTGCAGCGCATAGTATAGTGCCGCGGCGATGCCCTCGGGGGTGAAGACGGACACCGAGGTCATCAGCATGCCCATGGAGCCGATCACCGCAAAGGCCACCAGCCGGTCGAGGCGTTTGGCCCCCAGCACGCCGATCATGCCGATGGCCAGCGTCAGGAGGGCGCCGGGCAAAAGCCACGTGTCGAAGAGGCCCTGTGTCACCTCAAGGTCAGGCGGGAAGGCGATGGTGTAAAAGCGGATGATCGAATAGGCGCCCACTTTGGTCATGATCGCGAACAAGGCGGCCACGGGTGCAGGGGCTGTGGAATAGGTCGCAGGCAGCCAGAAATGCAGCGGCAGGATCGCAGCCTTGATCGCGAAGACCAAGAGCAGCAGCACGGCGGCCACACGGACCCCGGCGGAGTTTTCCGGCGGCACCTCTGCCACGCGGGCGGCAATGTCGGCGATGTTGAGCGTGCCCAATTCGGCATAGATCGTGCCGAGCGCAAAGAGAAACAACGTCGAGCCCAGCAGGTTGAAAACCACGTATTGCACGCCAACGCGCAAGCGCGTGGACCCGCCGGAGTGGATCATCAGGCCGTAGGAGGCCAACAGCAGGATTTCGAAGAAGACAAAGAGGTTGAACGCGTCACCGGTGAGGAAGGCGCCAAGAATTCCCATGATCTGAAACTGAAACAGCGCGTGGAAGTGCCGCCCGCGCATGTCCCAGCCCGAGCCAATGGCATAAAGCAACACGGGGATAGACAACACCAATGTCAAGACAACGAACAGCATGGACAGCCGGTCAGCGACCAGCACAATCCCGAATGGAGCCGCCCAGTTGCCCAACTGGTAGAGGTGGATCGTGCCGTCAGACACCGAGACCAGCAAGCCAAGCGCAATGGCAAGGCAGAGACCCATCGTGGCCAGCGAGAATGTCCGCTGCAACATGGGATGGTAGCGCGCGGCGAGAATGATGATCGCCGCCATCATGCCCGGCAGCAAAACAGGAGCGATGACCCAATGGCTCATGTCTGCGCCCCTTCTTTGTCTTGCTCGCCCGGTGGCACCTCATCCTGATCATCGATGTGATCGTCCTGAGAGCTGAGGTAGGCGCCCACACCTACCATAACGACAACCGCGGTCATCCCGAAGGCAATCACGATGGCGGTCAGCACGAGCGCCTGCGGCAAAGGGTCGGTATACAGCGTGACATCATCCTGAAGCACAGGCGGTTGGTTGATCGCCAGACGCCCTGAAGCAAAGAGGAACACGTTGACAGCATAGCTGATGAAGGCGGTGCCGAGGATCACCGGAAAGGTTCGTTTGCGCAAGATCAGGTAGATCCCGGCGGCGGTCAGGATGCCCACGGCGCTGGCGACTAGGATTTCCATGCTCAGGCCCCCTTTTCTGTGTCGTCGTCACGGGAAGGGTCGATGTCCATCGCGTATTCGCTGGATTGTTCGCCGCTGCGACGGCCCAGGCGCGAGAAGCTTTCCAGCGACAAGAGCACCGCGCCCACCACGCAGAGGAACACGCCGAGGTCGAAGCCGAGGGCGGTCGCCAGTTCGAACTCCTCAAAGGGAGGAATGCGAAAATAGCCAAAGGACGAGGCGAGAAATTCTGTGTCGAAAAAGAACGCGCCAAGACCTGTCAGGCCTGCGATCAGAACGCCCGCACCGATGATGCCGTGATAGGGGTAACGCTGGCGTTTTTCGGCCCAGTCAAAACCTGACGCCATGTATTGCATCACGATCGCAATGGCCACGACAAGACCGGCAATGAAGCCGCCCCCCGGCTCATTGTGGCCGCGCAGGAAGATATAGGCACCGATCATCAACACGATGGGCATCATCACGCGGGTCATCACAACCATCATCAGCGGATGCGCGTCACCCGCCTTGTTGCCCATGGGGCGGTTGAGCAGGCGCGCGCGCACCGGGCTCGACAGCAGCGTTTCGGTGAGCGCGTAGATGATCACGGCGGCGATCCCAAGCACGATGATTTCGCCGAACGTGTCAAAGCCGCGGAAATCGACCAAGATCACGTTGACCACGTTGGTGCCGCCGCCGCCCTTGTAGGAATTGGCAAGGTGGTATTCGGAAATGGGCGTGCCCAGCGCGTCACGCATCAGCATGGAATAGATCAGCGCCCCGGCGGCAAGACCTGCCGCGCCGGCGATAACCCCATCCCGCATCCGCCGCAACGGGCTGCTTTCCACCGGCGTTTCGCGCGGCAGGAAATTCAGCGCGAGCAGCAGCAGAATGGCGGTGACCACCTCGACAGAAATCTGTGTCAGCGCGAGGTCGGGCGCGCTGAGAAACGCAAATCCAAGCGCGATCACAAGCCCGACGATGGAGGTCAGGACCAGCGCCACGTAGCGGTAGTTGTGATAGGCGAGGATCACGGCCGTGGCGGTGACAAGCAGCATCCAGCCGACAACTGCCACAGGCTCCAGCGGGAGCATCTCGCGGGTGGGGGCAGTGGCCGATCCAGTGAAATAGGCATGGACGCCCAGGACAACGACGGTGACGCCGAAGATTGCAGCGTAGCGAGTGAGCGCCCCGTCATGCAGCGTGGCGGTGATCGAGCGCGCCGCGGCGACGACTGCGTCGATGATGGCGTCGAAGATGGTCTTCGCGGCAGGCGGACCTGCCTTGGCCCAGCCACGCGCAACAGGGTTGTAGGCGGCCAGCAGCATCAGGCCCCCGCCCACAGCGATGATCGACATGTAAAGGGCGGCATTCACCCCGTGCCAGATTTTCAGGTGCTCATCGGGCAGAGTGGCGGCGTTGCCGAGCACCGCTTCGGTCACCATGAACACGAGCGGTTCGGCCATGAAAGGGGCGACGCCAATACCCACCACCAGCACACACAAGAGCGCGGGCGGGCCCCACATGCCGATGCCGGGATCATGGGGTGTCATCGGGTAGTCGTCCCGCACCGGGCCCAGGAATGTGTGGCCGATAAAGCGGAAGGAATACGCAGCCGAGAAGAGCGCGCCGATGGTGGCCAGCACAGGGACAAGCAGGGGAAGGCCGAAGAGCACGGTCTTGGTGGTTTCCTTGAGCATCATTTCCTTGGAAATGAACCCGTTGAACAAGGGTATCCCCGCCATGGAGAGCGCCGCGATGGCAGCCACCAGGAAGGTGATGGGCATCAGCCGCCTGAGGCCGCCGAGACGTGTGATGTCACGCGTGCCGGTTTCGTGATCCACAATGCCCGCCGACATAAAGAGCGCGGCCTTGAACGTGGCATGGTTGAGAATGTGAAACACCGCAACCAGCGCGCCGTACGCGGTGCCCGTGCCCAAGAGCATGGTGATCAGGCCCAGATGCGAGACAGTCGAGAACGCCAGAAGGCCTTTGAGGTCGTTTTTAAAGAGCGCGATCACCGCCGCGATCACCATCGTGATCAGGCCCGCACCGGTGACCAGATAGAACCACGCCTCCGTCCCCGACAGCACCGGCCAGAGCCGCGCCATGAGGAAGATCCCCGCCTTTACCATGGTGGCCGAGTGCAGATAGGCCGAGACCGGCGTCGGCGCGGCCATCGCGTGGGGCAGCCAGAAATGGAACGGGAACTGCGCCGATTTGGTGAAACAGCCCAGCAGGATCAGAATGAGCGCGGGCAGGTAAAGCGGGCTTTCCTGAATGACATCGCGGTTTTCCAAAATGACGGTGAGGTCAAAACTGCCTGCGATATTGCCCAAAAGGACCATCCCGCCGATCAAGGCCAGCCCGCCCATGCCGGTGACTGTGAGGGCCATGCGCGCGCCTTGGCGGCCCTCTTCGAGGTGTTTCCAATAGCCGATGAGCAGGAACGAGCTGAGCGATGTCAGCTCCCAAAAAACCACCAACATCAGGATGTTATCAGATAGAACAATCCCCACCATCGCGCCCTGAAAGAGCAGCAAATAGGTGAAAAATTCGCCCATATTGTCTTTGCGCGACAGGTAGAAGCGGCCGTAGGTGATGATCAAAAGCCCGATCCCGAGGATCAGCGCAGCAAAGAAAAAGCCCAGCCCGTCGATGAAGAAATTCGCATTCAGCCCAAGCGACGGGATCCACTCCACCCGCGCCTGCACCACCTCTCCGGCCAGAACGGCGGGCAAATGGGTCATCAGGCCAATGAAGGCCGTCAGGGTGACAAAGAAGGTGGCCATCGCGCAGGCCTGACGCCCGGCCTGATACATCAAACCCGGCAGCAGGGCCCCGATGAATGGCAGCGCTACAATAAGAAAAAGCGACATGTCTTCAGCCCCTGGGCATCCTGCCCCAACGATCAGGTGTAGTGCGCCACCGCCTCCCACCAGAGGGACTTCGCATTCTTAGGGTGTGTATTTTATGTTTTTGGTTAAGAAAACAAGACCCACTTGGACCGATTGCTACCGATTTATGACGAGTTTTCACCAAATCCGGGTGGTTTTCGGCTCTGGGTTCCCTGCATGTATGTGACGCTGGGGAAACGCACCCGATCGACCAAGGCTTTGCGCTGCGCGCAAGCTGGGATATCGGTGAGTTTCACGCCCGAGGAGACCGAACCCTGACCAAACCCGCGTTCTACCACCTGCCAGATGCCGCGACGGGCCTTGCCATGGAGATGGATATGCTTGGGGCGGTTGCGGTCTCGGGGCAGCCTTCGACGTTTTTATGGCAGGCGGAGGCCCGCGCCCTTGTTTTGCCCGAGCGGTTCACACGGGAGCCCGGGTTTGAGGCGGCGGCCAAGGCGAGTGCGGCGCGGGGCTGGCCAGTGCATGCGCGCAAGACCGGCGGTGGGATCACGCCGCAGGGGCCCGGTGTTCTGAACCTCGCGCTGAGCTTTACCGTCGCGCCAGGGCACTCGCGCGCGATCCTCGCCAGCTATGCCCGGATCGTGGACCCGTTGCGCGCGGGCTTTGACCGGCTGGGCGTGGCGACCCAGACCACCGCGGTGGAGGGCAGTTTTTGTGACGGCGATTACAATCTGGCGGTGGGTGGCCAAAAGCTGGTGGGCACCGCGCAGCGTTGGCGGGGGGCCGCGTGCCTGATCCATGCTTTGGTGCTGACGGATATTGATCTTTTTCCGGCGGTGGCGGCGGTCGCGCAATTCAGCGCGGATTTGGGGCATGACACGCGCTTTTGCGCAGACAAGCATTGCCGGCTCGCGGATCATCTGCCGGTCGGAACGGACAGCCATCAGGCCGCGACAGATGCGCTCTGGCAGGTCGTTTCAGACGCCGGTTACGTGCCCTTCGCGCCCTGAGCTTTGAGCGCCTGCAAAAGGCCGAGGATCATCGCATCCCGCTCTGTTGACAGATCCGCAACCGACCGGCCTTGCGTGGCCTCTGCCAGCCCATCGACCAGCATCGCGGCGGTCTCCGCGTCCAGCGTCGGATCGCCCAGATCGGCCCACCAGCCGTTGAACGTGTCAGAGAAGTGCTCGCAAAACGCCTGCAGCCCGCCCGGCCCCGCACCCAGACCGAACAGCGTGGTCGGCCCCATCGCGGCCCAGCGCAGGCCCGGGCCCGCGCTCATCGCTTTGTCCACGTCGCCGACACTGGCCACGCCCGATTGCACCAGATGAATGGCCTCGCGCCACACGGCCGCTTGCAGGCGGTTGGCGACATGACCGGGCACTTCTTTTATCACCCGGACCGTGACTTTGCCGATATCGGCGTAAAACGCCTCGGCCTGCGGGATCACATCCGGGTCGGTGCGGTCATTGCCCATCACTTCGACCAGCGGGATGAGATGCGGCGGATTGAAAGGGTGGCCCAGAATGAAGCGCGCAGGGTCCTGCCAGCCCTCCTGCATCTGACCCAGCGTGAGACCGGAGGCGGAACTAGCCACCACTGCGCCGGGCGCGAGCGCCGGTTCAATCTGAGCAAAGGTGGCGTGTTTGATGCGCGCGCGTTCGGGCACGTTTTCCTGAACGAACCCTGCCCCCTCAACGGCGCGCGCCGCTGTGGGCACGAAGGACACGCGATCGGGGTCGCCCCGCTCGGTCAGGCCCAACGCGGCCATGGTGGGCCAGGCGCGGGCGATGTAGGCGCGGGTGTTGG
>JBCBWJ010000270.1:0-4897 GCA_039817165.1 Pseudomonadota bacterium
TGCAACGTGACGAGCTCATTGATGTCGTCCTCACGTCCCATTGGGAAAACCATAAGCGCTCGGCTCCAAGCCTGACCCGTGTAGACGAGGAGAGCTATCAGTACTTGGTCGGTCTTGATCAGAACGGAGAGGGGTACTTCCTCATCTGGGACAATGGAGGGCCGGTCGGCTCCCTCAGTATCGACACCTACAAGAAGGTCTCATTCGAGGCGAAGAAGGCAAGTATTGAGCCTCCGTTTCATGTTTACGCTCGCTATGAGATGTTCCAATCTCCCAACGTTCGCTTCTGGAAAATTCCGGACAAGATTCTAGCGGACCTCGGCCTGAACGAGAACGACGAATACAATAACGAGGACGAGAGCGCTTAATGGAGCTCATTGATTTTCAAGAGCGGGCATCGAGTCAAATTGCCCAACGTTTTTTCGATTATTCAGCTAACCCATTGATGGTGGATCGCACGACTACGATCCCGTTTCTTCAAACGCTGGTTGCGATCACTGGCAGCGGCAAGACGCTCATGCTGGCGGATGCGGTTTCGCAGATGCGTGATGGGCTCGGAGTGGCCCCGGTGGTCTTGTGGATTTCGAAGGGGAGGGTGGTTGTCTCTCAGACCTTTGAGAACTTGTCCTCCGGTAAATACGCAGACAACCTTTCAGGCTTCAACATCGTGCCACTCCTTGAGGTCGCTCCTGACCATTTGTCGAGCGAAGACACCCCTGTTCTCTTGGTAGCGACCGTTGGTAAATTCGCCGTTGAGGATAGCTCGAGCGAAGACCGGAAAGTGTATCGGGCTCAGCTCGACCTTGCGGAAGAGTCTCTTTGGGATCAGCTGAAGAAGCGTCAAACCGAGAAGGGGCAAAGGCGTCCGCTCATCATCGTATATGATGAAGGTCATAACCTCTCGGACTTGCAGTCTGAAAGGCTGCTGGAGCTATCACCGGATGCGCTAAACGTTGCGAGTGCTAACCTTACCTTGCCGACGCGCCAAAACAACGTAATGGGACGGCTTCGCAATGATAAGGGTTGGAAGGACGAGGATTTTTCAACCTCAGTCTCGAGCCCAGAAGTTGTACTCTCAGGGCTCGTGAAAGAGCGTATCTCTATCGACGGTTATATCACGCCCCTCGAGCCAGCGCTGGATAACCTGCTCGGTGACCTGAAGATCGCGCAGGAAGTTGCGAGGGATCACAAACTCCCCTTCACGCCGAAGGCTATCTACGTGTGTTCTACGAACACGGTCGATGGGATGTCCATCGCTGAGGATTTGAAGCGGCCCTTCAAGGAACGGCAGGCCCGTCCGATTCTCATCTGGCGTCATCTTGTTGAAGTAGCCAAGATCAAGCCAGAAAAGATAGCAGTTTACTGCCAGCTCAAGTTCTCGAAGGACTCTCCCAAGCCTCATGAAATGCATCTGTTTGATGGCGGCGAGAAGGACTACGCTCGTTTCACGGCGGGAGACTATGAGCATGTCATCTTCAATCTCGGCCTCCAGGAAGGATGGGATGATCCCGCGTGCTGCTTTGCCTACATCGATAAGGAAATGGCTTCGGCACGCCAAATCACTCAAGTGGTTGGCCGGGTGCTGCGTCAGCCAGGGGCTGAGCACCACAATGATCCAATCCTGAACACGGCGCACTTCCACATCCGAACGGATGAGAAGGGAGTCTTTGACGATATTCTGAGGGATATCCGCAAAGACTTGGCCTCTGAGCATCCGTCCATTGCCTTGGTGGTTAAAGACGAAAAGACGCGCGGCAAGCGCGACCGGATAGACCCCCAACCGCCTCGCACCATTCCTACCGTTGGTATCGAGAGCAGCCGAGCTTTGGAACCGATCTCGCGCATCGTCAAATCTATCATGGATTTCCGCTCAGACGCGCAGAACACTGTGGGGCAGGGGAGCCGGATGCAAGTGCTCCAAAAGGTAGGGGAAGATTCTGACGCTCAGTTTGAGTGGATAGATGTAGAGCATTCGAACCGAGTCACGGCGCGCTCTGTCTTTCGGCGGGAGATTCAGCGGAGCTATCCTGGCGGCCTGAGAAGGGCAGGGGGGCCGGTGAACCTCGTGGATATCGAGGAGCCCAAGTTCGATGCAATGATTGAGCTGAGCAGTCCTGCTGCCGATCATCTGCGCACCAAGGCGCAAGAAGTGGTCGCCGCATATATCCAGCATTCGGCCATCTTCCAGAATGATGTGGATAGCCCCTACTCAGTTGGTCCGGTTGCTATCGACCCCAACTCGAATGAAGAGTTCAAGCGCTCGCTTCACGGAAAATACTCCGGTTTGAACCCACTTGAGGTGAAGTTTGCAAGAGCGCTCGACCGAACGCAGCGGGTCTGGGCTCGTAACCCCGTGGGGAGCGGCTACTCACTCCCCCTCTTGCACGAAGGAAAGGCCTACTGGCCGGATTTCCTTGTCTGGGTAGATAAGTCGGTCATCGTTATTGATACCAAGGGCGACCACCTCTTGGTGGAAGCCTCAGCCTCCAAACTTTTTGAGATTGATGGGGCCGAGTCTGGGAAGCGTGTGCTGCTACGGCTCGTTTCAGAGGGTCATGTTGAGATACTCAATGGTACCGTTCACAAGCGGTCCAAGACCGGCTTTACCGTCTGGGCATGGCGTAATGGACGGCTTCAGCCAACGCATTGCGAAAACGAGAAAGAAACGGTCGAGGCAGCGCTTCGTATCGACTGAAAGCAAGCACATCTACTTGCTGTTTGCGCTACACCCGTTTCACCGTAGCGAGGCTCACCCTGAACAAGGCCGCAATGTCCTTCATCGTGCGCCCCTCGTCTTTCAATCGTAGCACTTCAGCTTTCTGGTCCTCAGAAAGGGCAGCGGGCCTGCCTCCGACGCGCCCCTTTTTACGCGCGGCCTCCAAGCCTTCCATCGTTCGTTCCCGGATACGCTCGCGTTCAAACTGGGCGATGGAAGCGAAGACGTGGAAGATCAACCGGCCTGCGGGTGTGGTAGTGTCAATGTCCTCGGCTAGCGACCTGAACCCGGCTTCGGCTTCCTCAATCTGGGCGACGATATCGAGAAGGTCAGTCAGCGACCGCGCAAGTCGATCGTATTTCGTGACAAGAACCACGTCACCACGCCGGAGCTGTTCCAGCATCTTGTCGAGCTCCGGGCGTTTCCGCTTGGAGCCACTGATCTTGTCTGCGATAATGCGTTCAGCTCCGCCGTTCTTCAAAGCTTCGATCTGAGCATCGAGCTGCTGGTCCTCGGTCGAAACACGCCCGTATCCAATAATCATGCCGATACGGTATCAAAAACGGCTCAAAACGCAAAGGTTTTTGCACCAGGTTTTTGAGCTCTCCAAACGCTTGAAAAAGCGCGGAGTGCTGAGTGTGGCTCAAAAACGACCGTTTTTGACGCAACGGTTTTGTCAGGGGGTTATTGGCCGGAAGTGCTGGACAGCTCTTCGTGTAAATGCGGCGGCCCAGACTCTTCAGACCGCCACTGTAAGCGGGCTTAAGCCGGATTGAACAGGCGTTGAGTGAACAGTCCGCGCTGCTTGGTATCGCGAAGCAGCTTTGCACCCGCGAGCACCGCCAAATCCGCGACAGGCTCGATCAGCACCACAAGAAGGTAGGCTGCACCAAAGCTGGCAACAGCGGACATGTTCTCAGCACCAAAGCCCTGACCGTAGAATGCCCAGAAGGCCACCCACGCAATCACACCGCCTTGATAGGCAAAAGAGAGTTTGAGGACTTCGCTATAGCTACAATCCACATACGCCTTTTGCTCTGGAATGATGCGCTTTGCCAGTGCGTCGATGGAGAACAGTGGGAAGAGCAGGGTGGTGACGTTTACGAAGAACATCGGCATGTCGCTCGGTGCAAACAAAGCGCCTTGGATAAGTAGTCCGCCCGCTAAGCCTACCGCTGCCGGGCCAGCCCCCAGCAGAAGCAAGATGGTGGTCCCGAGGATGAAGTGAACTTCCGAGATGCCAACGGCAAAATGCGGGAAGACTTCAAAGAAGACGAAGACGGCTGCGACAGCAAGGACGCTCCGCAGGCCAAATGAGATAGTCGAATGTGACTTCAGGTCATCCGCCACGAGTTTTAGGGAGTATCCTCCCGCCGCAGCGGCAGTCCCATAGGCGAGGACCATTTTTGCGCCATCCACGACGCCGGGTTCAATGTGCATATCAAGTCTCCTTGCCGTCCTTCCTGACGACATTTGATGCCGAAAATCGGCGGTTGCGTTGGCGGCAGGTCTCCTGACTCGCGGGTCAACGCGCCCCCGTACCTTCCCAACACATTATGTCAGTGGTGCAGTTTCGGGCTTGCTCGCCGCTTACAGTTGCAGGGGCAGCCGAGGTTTCTCACCCCGTTCCCTTTTCAGCCGCGACTCTCAATCGCGGCCACCGCGTCTAAGCTTAATCACCCGTTTTGTGGCCAAGTCAATTCGAAGCCTGTTCAGGATCGAGATTTAGGCCTCTGCGTGAGCGTGGTTTTCGCTTTCGCGACGCTCTGCCAAAGCTTGTCGCACGATCTGGAACGCAGAAGACAGGAACAAACTCGCCATGATCGCAGCGACGATAAAGTCTGGCCACCCAGTTGCCGTTCCCCAGACGCCGAGCGCCGCAATCATCACTGCAACATTGCCGATGGCGTCGTTACGCGAACAGAGCCAGACCGAGCGCACATTGGCGTCGCCGTCCTTGTAGCGGACAAGTAACAGCACGCTGGCGAGGTTTGTCGCCAGAGCCAAAGCTCCGATGATGCCCATGATTTCCGCTTCTGGGACGCCTACATAAAAGACGCGGCAGACGGTTGATCCAAACACCCAGAGACCCATTAAGAGCAAGCTGATCCCTTTGGCCAAAGCCGCGTTCGTGCGCACGCGGATTGAAGCACCAATAACAGCGAGCGAGATACCATAGGT
>JBCBWJ010000271.1:0-4866 GCA_039817165.1 Pseudomonadota bacterium
ATCAGCGCGGTGTGAAGTGGGACCGGTTGCTCACAGGCCGGACGGCAGATGCGATCATCACGTCCGACACACCGCCACTGCTTGACACGCTGCTCTACCTCAAACCCGCGCGTCGCGTTCTCAAGAAGCAGGTGCTGGGCTTTTGTGGGATCAAATCGCGCTACGTCCACCAATTCGGGTCAGTCAAACTCGCGACACCTCAAAAGATCACCTCATGGATCAGCAAAGCCCGCCGCATGGGCGAGACTGCAGCAGCATAACCCTCTGACAAGGAAAAGAAAAATGAACGATACTGTTACTCTCATCGTCTACGGGGGCAGCGCCATGCTGATGGCTCTTGTCGCTGGCGTCTTCTTCGCATTCTCCGATTTCATCATGCGGTCGCTGGAAAGGGCAAGTCCCGCAGCCGGGATAGAGGCCATGCAACAAATCAACCGGGAAGTCCTGTCCTCTGTCTTTGTCGTCTGGTTGATGGCTCTTGCGCCGATTTGCCTTGTTTTGGCCGCCTATGCCTGGCTGGCAATAGAAGGACCAGCCCAGACCTGGTTCATTGCGGGTGCGCTGATCTATGTGGTCGGAACCGTTCTGGTCACGATGTTCGGCAACGTGCCAATGAACAACCGTCTAGATGCAATGCGCACTGTAACCGACGAAACCAAACAGTACTGGGATGTTTACGCGACATTTTGGACCGCCTGGAACCATGTTCGCACCGTGGCTGCAGCGCTCGGCGCAGGGGCTATCCTAATCGGCTGTGCGCTTTACATCTAACAAATACCGCCAAAAGCGAAAAAAGGCGCGGTTGTCCGTCGCGCCTTTTCTCATTTTACGTCGAACGATGTCAGAGTACGGTAACTTTCGTTCCAACAGGCACCTTTTCATACAGTTGGTTCACATGATCGTTGAGCATCCGAATGCACCCATTCGACACCGATCGCCCAATGGATCGCGGTGCAGTAGTGCCATGAATGCGGTAATAAGTGTCACGCCCATTTTGGAACAGGTAAAGGGCGCGCGATCCCAAAGGATTACCCGGTCCACCTGGCTGGCGAAAATCGTTGTCGACAAATTTTGCATAAGTGTTCGGCTCGCGCGCGATCATCTCATCTGTAGGCCGCCAATCGGGCCATTTGCGCTTGTATGCAATCGTCGCGGTGCCTTGGAACTCGAGGCCTGCCCGACCCACGCCCACGCCGTACCGAAGGGCCTCACCCGGGGCAGTTACGAAATACAAAAAATGCCCGCGCGGTACGACGATCAGCTTGCCGACCTCGTACTTTTCAGAGACTGACACGGACATCGGTTTATAGCGTGGCTCAAGAGTGAAACCGATGGCAGGGGTGGCCAAAACGGAAAAACCGCTGACAATGAAATGACGACGATCAAGCATTGCGCGTCCTTTCTTGGTGGAGACAGCGTTTGTAGCTTACTCTGTTCACGCGACCGGCAGAACGTGAAAAAGGTGTGCTCTCTCGAAAATGTGATTGATTTGCCCGCGGACATGGCATGATTGCGTCCGAAGCCGACTTATCGGGTACGCTGACCGTGGGTTTTGCGCTCTGATCTGGCCGATTTGCGCAGGGCAAACCGCATGGCGGCGAAAGGCAAACGCAATGATGCGCGTAACATCAGCTGAGGATATTCGACCTCACCAGCCAAAAGCCTCATGTAGTCCGTTTTTAGTGTGCGCGACGACTTAAAGGCGCTTTTGAAAAACGTTTGCAAACGTGGCATGAACATGACCGGGCGCAACGCGCGCGCGCACCAGAGTGATATCCGTATCCTGCGTGTCGCAGGCTGGTATCTGGCAAACGCCTTCTCGGGCTTACCGGCGGCCACCGCCTCTGCCGCGGCGCGCCCAGCCAAACCACCTGACTGAATGGCGTACCCTATGCCTTCTCCGGTGATCGGATCGACGAAACCGGCCGCATCCCCAACAAGTAGAACATTATCCCGGCCCGGTCGGTTTCGAAAGCCACCAAAAGGCAGGAAATGTCCTTTGACCTTGGCTTTGGTGTTGCGCCCCAAGTGGTCAGCATACTGCGCAAGCTTTGCCTTCAAATCTGGGTTTTCCGGGTGCAATCCGCCGACCCCGATCGTGGTCCCGTGCCGTTTTGGGAAAGACCACCCGTAACCCCACGCGGCTGCGCCAAAATCCACCCTTATTGGTGCATCGGGATCCGACGGTTGACTGCTGTCTTCGATCTCAAGCGCGAAGCCGATTTGTGACGGCTCATAACTTTGGCCGAAAAGCGCCTCAGCCACGCGCGATCGCACACCATCCGCACCAATGAGACATCCAAACCGAAGGCTCGTGCCACACTCAAGAACCACATTGGATTTTTCAAGATTGAGGGATTTGATGCGGTGACCAGAGTAATCATGCGCGCCTTGTGTCAGAGCTTGCTGGAAAAGCTGGTTGTCGAAATCCCACCTCATTGTGAGGTGTGCTGGTGGCACGTCTCGCATTTTCGCCAAGCACGTGCTGCCCATGAAGAACTCGAACGTCCCACGCGTGTCGAAGAGCTCGTGATCGATCTCGCGCGCAAACACGTCTTTGATGAGTCGGGCACAGCGCCCGGTGATCAACCCGCCACATAGTTTGTCACGCGGGAAACTGGCTTTGTCGATGATGGCGACGCTTGCACGGCTCGATAGTGCTGACACGGCAGCTGCTGACCCCGCGGGACCGGCGCCGATGACTACAATGTCTACTTGAACGTCAGAATTCGTGACCATGAAGGTTAAGCTAGCGCGCCTGCGCTAAGCTTGCCAGAAGTTCAAGAAAGAGAGGGTTTACGACCGCCGCTGACGTGCCTCAAAAGCGAGATCCAGCAGCAGAGGAGCCAGAGCCACCGCGTAGCACGTCACAAAAAACACGGCCGTGCCGCCGACCCAACCGATGCCTGTCAGCATCATCGCCAGAAACCCGGCTATCAGGCCGCAAAGGGCCGCGAAGATGAAAAGAAACAGTGCCATTCCAGTGGTATCCTTTGATCTGTGCGCGCAAGCCATATTCCTAAAGCGCAGCCCAGTCGGTGATTGGGCGGGGCTTGGGGGGGGTTAAGCGCGGGCTTTGGTTTTTGGCCGCCTTCCTGACCATTCTCTTTCGCCTGCGTGCGTTGCATTCAGGTTTCCTCCTCGTGTTTCAAAAGATGGATAGAGACCTGCCAAGATACCAGCCCCGATCCGGTGCTTGTGATGGCGCGTGAGGGGGCTCTCACAGTTCGGTGAACAGGCCTTGTCCGACTTCCCATGTGGAAGGCGTCAGAGCATGGCCCAGTCGGTGAAACGGTAAGGTTTTGGCGATCGAAATCCGGGGTTGCGGCGCGGGCCGATCCATCTGTTCATGTTTCTCAGGGGCATCGTTACTCTCCTTCACATAACAAGCGTGCAGCATAAATCTGCCGAAAGTGGTGCCTTCGGAGGGTGACTTCATGCCGTTTTGATGCGTAATCGGTGCAATTCTAAGGGCAGGTGCACGCACAAGATGTCACAAATCTCTTGAGCCCGAGCGCCGCAAGCAGAGTGAATTTGCCGATTGGGCGCAATTGATACAGCGCAAACTCCAGTCAGGCTCGCCCATGTTAGCGTTGCGACACTCCAGCCATGTGAGGTCACTATGAACAATGCCACCATCCTCTATGTCGTTGACATCAAAACCTCAGACGAAGCCATCCGGCACGCAGCGGACTGCGCTCGCGACGCCGGACAGTACTTGCGCTGTCTGCTTCATGCATCGCCGCCCATGCTGCCGTTTAATGCCACAAGCGCGATGGCCTATGGCGGGGTGCCAATCGCGGATCACTGGCCCCAAGACGTGGCTCGCATCCAAGACAGACTGCGTGAACGCGTGCGTGAGATAGAGATGCTTTTTGGAGAGACCGGCGTTTCTGGCGAGGTCACGCCGATGTTCTGCACGCTTTCGGACATCAAACAGCAGATGGTGACTTGCACCCGCAGTGCTGATTTGGTCGTTCTTGCCGAAAACTTGCGCAAGACGCCGGAAGTTTTCGTGGAATGCGTGCATGCGGGTCTTTTCGCGTCCCCTGTGGGTCTTTTGATCAATGCAATGGGGGGTGAACCTGCAGATCATGTGTTTCTGGCCTGGGATGATGGCGATGCTGCCTCAAGTGCGGTTCATAAAGGGATGCCACTGCTCAAAGCATCGCACAAGATCACCATCGGTTGTTTTGATCCCATTTTGGGCGAAAGCCGCGCGGTCACGGACCCTGGTGCTGACATCGCGGCCTGGCTGACGCGGCACGGCTGTACGGTGACGTTGGCACACTATCCCAGCGGCGGGGTGGAGATCGGGATGTGTATTCTGGGAAAGGCAGGGGAACTGGGTGCCGACTTGATTTTCATGGGCGCCTACGGGCATTCAAGGGTGCGTCAGGCGGTTTTTGGAGGCACCACTCGGACGTTGCTTGAGCAAACAGGTAGGCCCGTGTTTTTGGGCCACTAGATACACTAGTACAACGCGTGCTTGCTGCCGTTCGAGCGTAAGCGGACCGTACTAGATCCGGCCCCTCTTCGGTGGACTTACGTTCTCCGTGTGGCCTCGCGTCCAGTCCAAAAACAACCGCTACCGGACAAACTTCTTGTGCTTGATCCGTTTGGGCTCAAGAGCGTCGGGCCCAAGCCTGCGTTTCTTGTCTTCTTCGTAATCCGCGAAGTTTCCTTCGAACCACTCCACGTGGGCCTCCCCCTCGAATGCGAGGATATGTGTGCAAATACGGTCCAAAAAGAAGCGGTCGTGAGAAATGACTACGGCGCAGCCCGCGAAATCAACGAGAGCATCTTCCAATGCGCGAAGAGTTTCAACGTCCAGGTCGTTTGTCGGTTCGTCGAGCAAAAGCACAT
>JBCBWJ010000272.1:0-4837 GCA_039817165.1 Pseudomonadota bacterium
CGCGCCGCGTTTGATGGCCGCGCTTTCGCTGGGCGATGACGGGTTGTTGCGCACAGTGATCGACATTTTCGAAGAGCAGGGTTTTGCCGTGCGTGGTGCTCATGAGGTGCTGCCGCAATTGGTGGCGGGCGCTGATCTGGCCTTGGGCACTGACCCCACAGAGGCGGACGAGGCCGACATCGCCCGCGCGGTGGATATCCTGCGCAAGGTGGCCCCGCTCGACATCGGACAGGGCTGCGCAGTGGCGGGCGGGCAATGCCTAGGGATTGAAACGGTGCAGGGCACCGACGCGCTCCTGCGGTTTGTGGCAGAGACACCTGCGCGATACCGGCGCGGTGGGGTGCGGGGGGTCTATGTGAAAGCGGCCAAAACCGGTCAAGATCTGCGCGTTGACATGCCCGCGATTGGACCCGCGACCGTGCGCGCGGTGGCGGCGGCGGGGCTTGCGGGCATGGTGGTGCAAGCAGATCACGTGCTGATCCTAGACCGCTACGCCACGCTACAGGCCGCCAAGGAGGCCAAGATTTTCCTGCGCGCGAGGACGCTTTAGATGCGGGTTTTCATCCTCGCAGGTGAGGCCTCTGGCGACCGGCTCGGGGCGGCTTTGATGGCGGGGCTGAAGACCCTCACGCGCGTGGACTTTACCGGAATTGGCGGGCCACTGATGCAGGCCGAAGGGCTGAGCACATTGTTTCCAATGGATGAGCTGAGCGTTGTGGGCATCGCTGAAATTCTACCCAAATACATGCATTTGCGCCGCCGTCTTAATCAAACGGTCGCGGCCGTACTGGCGGAAAAACCGGATGTCCTGATCACCATCGACAGCCCTGAATTCAGCCTGCGGGTGGCGCGCAAGGTGAAGGCCGCCAGCGCCATCCGAACGGTGCATTATGTGGCGCCTTCCGTCTGGGCCTGGCGTCCCAAACGGGCGCAAAAGCTGCCCGGTGTCGTAGATCAGGTTCTGGCGCTGTTGCCGATGGAGCCGCCTTTGATCGAGGCCGCGGGCGTGGCCTGCGATCTGGTGGGACATCCCGTTGTCACCGAACCTGTGGCCACGCCTGAGGAGATCGCGGCGTTCAAGACCCGCCATACCCTTGGCGCAGCGCCGCTCCTGATGGTGCTGCCCGGCTCCCGCGGTGGCGAGGTTGCGCGTTTGGGCCCCCGGTTCGGGGCGGGGTTGCAAGAGATATGTGCGGCGCGCCCCGATCTCCGCGTGGTGCTGCCCACCACCGGCCCGCGCGCCCAGCAGATCCGGGATATGACACGTGACTGGCCCGGCGATCCCATCATTATCGCGCCCGACGACATGAGCAATGACACGTATGCCCATGAAAAGATGTGTGCTTTTGGCGCGGCGGACCGGGCGCTTGCGGCCTCTGGTACGGTGTCGTTGGAGCTGGCAGCGAGCGACACGCCGATGCTGATTGCCTATGATGCGAGCTGGCTGTCGCGTCAGATCATTTCACGGATGCTGATCATCGACACGTTAACCCTCGTCAATCTGGTGTCCGAGACCCGCGCGGTGCCGGAGCTTTTGGGCGCGGATTGTACACCAGAAAAGATCGCGCCTGCGGTTCTATCGCTGCTGGAGGACCCCGGCGCGCAGCACGACGCGATGCGCGTGACAATGGAACGACTGGGCCGGGGCGGCGATCCACCGGGCTTGCGGGCGGCCAAGGCCGTGCTGTCGCGGCTTTAGAGTTTGCGCACTTTCATCTGCGTTATCCGATTGTCGGATTTTTCAGTGATTTCAAAGCGAAAGCCGTGGAAGTTAAACACCTGTGCGACGTCCGGAATGATCTGGGCCTCATGAATCACGAGCCCCGCCACGGTGTTGGCCTCATCATCAGGCAGCGACCAATCCATCACCCGGTTGAGGTCACGAATGGTCATCGCGCCTTCGACGAGGAAATGCCCATCCTCAGTTTTCTCCACCTGATCTTCGGCATCTTCGTCAAACTCGTCGGCAATCTCGCCTACGATTTCTTCAAGGATGTCTTCAAGCGTGATCAGCCCCTCGAGCGCGCCGTATTCATCCACCACGAGCGCAAAATGAGCTCGCCGGCGCAGGAACTGACGCATCTGGTCATCCAACGTCGTGGTTTCCGGCACGAAATAGGGTTTCATCGCCACGTTGCAGATGTCGAAGGTCTTCAGCGCATCGGCAGACAGGCCCTCGGATGTCACCAGCTTGTGCATCGCGCGCAGCAGGTCCTTGGCGTGGACCACGCCGATGATGTTTTCCGGATCGCCGCGAAAAACGGGCAGGCGGGTGTGGGCGCTGTTCAGACACTGGTTCAGGATCACCTCAGGGTCGTCATCTGCATTGATCATTTCAATGCCAGAGCGATGGCGCATGATCTCATCGACTGTGCGCTCGCCCAGATCGAGCGCGCCCAGAATGCGGTCGCGATCTTCCTTTTCCACCACGCCCTCGGAATGGCCTAGATGCAAAGCGCCCGCGATCTCTTCGCGCACGGCAAGAATGTTGCTGTCGGGGTCGATCTTGACGCCCACAAGGCTCAGCACCCCGCGCACCAGCATGCGCACGGCGGACACGACAGGTGAAAACACCATGATCACGACGCGGATGATCGGCGCGGTGAGCGACGCGGCGGTTTCGGAATTGGTGATGGCGTAGGTCTTGGGCAGGACCTCCGCGAAAATCAGCACCAGCAACGTCATCATCAAGGTGGCCAGCGCGACACCGCTTTCTCCGAAGAGTTTCGTGAACATCGCGGTGGCCAATGAGGCCGCCAGAATATTGACGAGGTTGTTGCCCAAAAGGACCGACCCAATCAGGCGTTCATTGTCCTCGGTGATATCAAGCGCCCGTTGCGCGCCCTTGTCGCCTTTGTCCGCCCGCGCGCGCAGCTTGCCCCGAGAGGCCGCCGTGAGCGCCGTTTCACTGCCGGAAAAGTAGGCGGACAGCACGAGGAGCAGCAGAATAGAGGCGGACGTGATCCAAAAGGCCGCATCAAGGGCAGGGTCAAGGCCCGGTAAAGAGGGTTCCATTCAAAGCATCGTCCTATAACTGAACCTTCGTTATGGGGTGCGTGCCCGTCCTGTTCAAGGAAGGTGGCCTGCGAAACTCTGGATTTTGGGCGAAATTGACACGCGTTCTCTTGGTATCCTGGGTCACTGGCTGTCTGATGACGGGCCGCGCTGCGGCGGGTTGGCGAGCGGGTGATGGTCTTCGACCAGATCGCGCAGACGGTCTTCGAGCACATGGGTGTAGATCTCGGTCGTGGCCACATCCGCATGGCCCAATAGCGTCTGGATGGTGCGCAGGTCCGCCCCGCCCGCCAGCAAGTGCGTGGCGAAGGCATGGCGCAGGGTGTGGGGGGTCACGGTCGCGGGATCAACATAAGCATGGACCGCGAGACTTTTGATAAGATTGTAGAAATTCACCCGGGTCATATGTCCCAGCTTACCCCGCGATGGGAACAGAAAGCGCGAGGGCGGATGCCCGTCTTGTCGGGCGATGTCATCTTCGGCGTCGCGATGGGCCAGCCAGACCGCCAGCGCATCCCGTGCGGTTTGCGACAGCGGCACCAGCCGTTCCTTGTCGCCTTTGCCGCGCACCAAAAGCATCTCCGGATCGCCCCGCGCAGAGGTCACAGGCAGCGACACAAGCTCACTCACGCGCATGCCGGTGGCGTAAAGCAGTTCCATCAGACAGGTGTTGCGCAAGCGGATCGTCTTTGATTTGCCCATCTCGCGCGCCGCCTGCAGCAGCTTGTCCACATCCGCCTCTGACAGGGTTTTGGGCAGGCGCCGCGCCCGGCCCGGCCCTTTGATCGTGAGGGCGGGATTGTCGTCGCGCAGACCTTCCTCAAACGCGAAGGCAAAAAGCTGTCGGATCGACGAGAGTCTGCGCGCGCGCGTGGCCGGGGCAAGACCCTGATCGGCCAGACCGACCAGATAGGCCTCAATCTTGGTCTGCTTCACGCTGCCAAGATGGTCGCCCTCATGGGTCAGCCAGGCGCAGAACTCTTCCAGATCGCGGGCATAGGCCATGAGTGTGTTGCGCGCGGCACCGGCCTCCGCTGCGCGGGCGTCGAGGAACGGGGTGATCCAGGGGTCTTGCACCGGGGCTATTCCGTTGGCAGCAGAAGGATCTGCAACGCCGCCTCACGGGCCACATCCTCCAACCCCACGAACCGCAAGGTCGAGAGCGGGCCCTCGATCTGTGTGCTGCCGCCTGAAACGGCGCGGTTGAGATCGATGATCACGTCCAAAATGACCTCGCCCAGCTTTCCCTCGGACAAGGCCCCGGCATAGCGCCGAGTGGGAATGGCTTCGGAAAACGCGCGTGCGATGGCCTGCTCGACCGGTGTGACCGCAAGCGATGCCTCAGGCGCACCTGCGGCGATGCCGTCGAGGAAACGGGCCGATCGGCTGCGTAAATTGCCGGTGTGGCGGATGCGGGCAGGCGACAAAAGACCAATCCCGTGCACGGTTTGCTCCAGACCCGGTAGATCGAGCCCTGCCAGCCGTTCGCCGTAGAGCGTGGCAAACACCACGGCGAGCCCGACATCGCGCATTTCTTCCCACACGACCGGCAGAGCCGCGGCGATCCTGCCTGCGTCACCCGAGAGCATCGCGCTGTCGAAGGCCTGAAGAAAGGTCACCCGGTCCCAGATCCCGCCAGAAGCCGCCGGACGTCGCGCCGTGTAGAGACCCAAAAGACGGTTGGCGGGCAATGCACCGGTGCGCGCCAGCCGCTCTGCTGCTTCAATCTCGCTGCGCCAACCGATGGTTCCGCGGAGATCGGCGGCGGCAAATTTGCGCGGCAGCGTGCGGGTGGGCAGGGCCGCGCCATTGGCCTCGTAAA
>JBCBWJ010000273.1:0-4813 GCA_039817165.1 Pseudomonadota bacterium
TGTCGCGCCGGGTGGCCGCACCGGCACCGTTCGACACCGCCTCGCCCAGCCATTCAAAGTAATCCACCACATCCGACATCGTCGCATAAGAGCCTGCATCGCGGGTGCCAAACTCCCACCCCTCTGCGGGGGCGTCGATCAGCTGTTCGTGGGGCAGGGCGGTCAATCGATCCGAAATCCACGCCACACCGTAGCCATGGCGCGAAAAGCATTTGTAGGGCGAAATGGCGTAACCATCCACATCGTAACTTGCCAGATCAACCTGCCCATGGGCGGCATGCTGAATGCCGTCGACAATGATGAAACACTCCGGCGCCACCGCGCGAATGGCCGCCGCAATCGCGCCCACATCCATCCCCATCCCGGTGACCGGCGAGCCGTGCAAGATCGTGGCCAGCCGCGTCTGAGGCGTAACATGGGCTGCATAATCAGCGGCCGTCACCAGCCCGGTTGCGTCATCATGGGGCACATTGACATAATCGAGCCCCATCACGCCCGCCCAATGGCGCGCCGCACTGCGCGTGGCCGGATGCTCAATGGAAGAGCCCAGCACCTGCGCGTCCTTGGGCAGCGTCACAGCCACGCTGCGCACCATCCGAAAGATCAGCTCTGTCCCGGTTTCGCCCACGAAAAACTGACCTGTGGGGGCGTTCATGAAATCGCGCATATCCGCCTTGGCCTTGGCGATGATCGCTTGGGTGCCTTGACCGGCGGGGTTCACGCGGCCCGGATTGTCGGGAAGGGCTGCGTAAAAGCCTGTGGTCTCCACCACCGATTTGAGCGTCAGCGCCCCACCTGCATTTTCAAAGAAAATGCGCGGGCCTTGAAAGGGACAGCTTTCCACATGGGCAAAGCGGTCACGGATGGCGGTCAGCAGCGCGGGGGTGTCTTGGATCATCGCATGGGCCTTTTCGAGGATACGTGATCTGAGCCTAGGCGGCGGCGAAACGCAAGGATTGAACAGCCCCGACATCGCACGGCCCACTCCCGCCAAAATACCCCCACCAAAGTATCCCCGCCAAAATACCCGTGCGGGGCTGTCATGGCTGTGGTGGGCCATGCGCCGTCGGTTTGTCCGCGCCACGGCCAGGTCGGCTGAGGCCTGCCGCCTTTTGCCGGTTCAAAACGGCGCATTTTTGCAGCACCTAGTCTTCCTCAGGGACTTTCAGTTTGATCTCGCCATTGGCCTCCAGCGCGCGGATGTTGTTGATCACTTCGGTCATCGCATCCTCGCCTTCCTTGGCTGGGACCTCGCCGCGCTCGCCGATCTCGTCGCGCAGCGCGTCCCGCATGCGGTTGGAATGGTTTTCCAAAAGGAAATTCGCGGCATCCTCCAGACCTTCGCCGGCGGCCAGTGCGGCGGCCAGGGCGGTGACCAACTCCTCGCGCGGCATGTCGCGTGACACGGTCGGCACGTCCTTTTCATTGATCCGCTCGGGGATGTTTTCAAAGGTGAAGATCGCACGGCGCACCAGAGTGGCGAAATCCTGATCGGTTTCTTCAAGCCCGGTCAGCACGTCGTCGCGGATCGCGGCCTGAGAGAAATTGAGGATGGCACCCACGCGCGCATCGGGCGTGTCCTCAAAGGCCACTTCGGGCGCGTCCTGCAGCTGCGCCGCAAGCGCCAGCCCGATCCGGTCGACCGCATCGGGTGTGGCGTCAGAGGTTTGCGAGACCGCATAGGTGATGCGCCGCGCCCGCGCGCCGGGGATGTCGCCCAAAAGCTCCGCGGCCTTGGTGACCGACAGCTTTGACAACAGGATCGCCGCCACCTCCGCGCTTTCGGACAGCAGGACCTCTTTGAGCGCGTCGGGCTTGGCCGCGCAGACCTGGCTCCAGGGATCGCCGAACTGGCGCACGCCTGCTTCCTTGCGCAGGCGGAGCGCCGTTTGCGGGCTGATCTGACCGTCCAGAGCGGTGAGCGCGCCCGCCACGCCGCGCGGGAAGGTGAGGCCCGTGGCCTCAATCTCCGCGGCGAATTCGGCAACCACGTCTGCCAGCGTGTTCCGATCGACATAGCGCATCGATCCCATTTGCGTGGTCAAGACCTCTTGCAGTGGTTCGGGCAGGTCAGTCAGCGGCACCTCGGCCCCCTGGTTGAGCAGGTAGCGCACAATGATCGCCGCCTTTTGCCGCCGTGTCAGGCGGGACGCGGCGGTGGCGCCGGAAATCGGCATGATGCTGGCAAGTTCAGTGGACGCCATCGTGACCCCTCAAACACATGAGAGGGCAGGGTAGGACAAAGGCGTGAACAAATGTCTAAACGGGCCCGCTCATCCGCCCTCGCGGGCGGCCTCGCGCAGCCGGGATCAGCCTGTCACGTCTAGAGAGACGCACGCGCCTTGCGCGTGATCGTAAACCGAGCCTTCCGCGCAAGAGATCCGCTGTTTGCCTTGGCAGGTGGCAAAGGCCGTGACCGTGGTGGCCAGCACCATGACCGCCGAGAGGGTAAGTGTGGTGAGTTTCATGAACACGTTCTCCTATCGGGTCACTGTATCACACACTCACGTCTCGCCAAAGACCCGTTCAAAAATCGTGTCCACGTGCTTGGTGTGGTACCCAAGATCGAACTTTTCTTCGATCTCTGCCGCACTCAGCGCCGCTGTCACCTCCGCATCGCCCAGAAGCTCGGTTTTGAAATCCTTGCCCTCTTCCCAGACCTTCATCGCGTTGCGTTGCACAAGTCGATAGGCGTCTTCGCGGCTCACCCCCGCTTGCGTCAGCGCCAGCAGCACCCGTTGGCTCATCACCAGACCGCGGAATTTGTTCATATTGACCAACATGTTATCAGGATAGATCACCAGCTTGTCGATCACAGACGTCATCCGCGCCAGCGCGAAATCCAGTGTCACGGTCGTGTCCGGCCCGATGTTGCGCTCCACCGAGCTGTGCGAGATGTCACGCTCGTGCCAGAGCGCCACATTCTCCATCGCCGGGATCACCGCCATGCGCACCAACCGCGCCAGCCCCGTCAGGTTTTCCGTCAGCACCGGGTTGCGTTTGTGCGGCATGGCCGAGCTGCCCTTCTGGCCTTCGGAGAAGAACTCTTCGCCTTCCAGCACCTCGGTGCGCTGCATGTGCCGGATCTCGATGGCGATGTTCTCGATCGAACTGGCCACCACGCCCAAGGTGGCAAAGAACGCCGCGTGGCGGTCGCGCGGGATCACTTGGGTCGAGATCGGCTCCGGCACCAGACCGAGGCGGTCGCACACATGCTCTTCCACGCGCGGGTCAATATTGGCAAATGTCCCCACGGCCCCTGAAATGGCACCCGTGGCAATTTCCGCGCGCGCATCGCGCAACCGGCTGAGGTTGCGGTCCATCTCTGCATAAAACCGCGCAAACGTCAGCCCCATCGTCGTGGGTTCAGCATGGATGCCATGGCTGCGCCCGATCCTCACGGTCATCTTGTGCTCGATCGCCCGGCGTTTGAGCGCGGCCAAAAGCCCTTCTACATCTGCAATGAGAATGTCCGCCGCCCGCGTCAGCTGCACGTTGAAACAGGTGTCCAGCACGTCCGAACTGGTCATCCCCTGATGGACAAACCGTGCCTCGTCACTGCCCACATGCTCGGCCAGATGGGTCAGGAACGCGATCACGTCATGCTTGGTCACCGCCTCGATCTCGTCAATGCGGGCCACGTCGAATTCGACATCACGCGCTTTCCACACCGCATCGGCATTTTCCCGCGGGATCACGCCCAGATCGGCCATCGCCTCACAGGCATGGGCCTCGATCTCGTACCAGATGCGGAACTTCGTCGCCGGCTCCCAGATCGCAACCATGTCAGGGCGGGAATAACGGGGGATCATGGGCAGGCTCGCTTTTTGGTTTGAGGGCAGATGCGGGTGCTTTACAAAGATGCGCAAAGGGGGGCAAGGCAGGAGGGCGCTATGCCGCGCGGGTTGAGCGATTTCGAAGGCACATGGCGCATCACCCGCACCATCGACGACCGCCTCGGCCCGCCGGGGCGATTTGAAGGCAACGCGCACTTCGCCCCCGATGCCCACGGCCTCCACTACTCAGAGACCGGCCAACTCACCCTGGGCGACGGCCCGTCCTTTCAAGCCACACGCACCTACCTCTGGCGCGCAGACGGCCCTCTTATCGAAGTCCTCTTTCCCGACCAACGCCCCTTCCATCGCTTCGATCCAAACACCGGCGGGGCAGGGGAGCGGCACCATTGCGACCCTGACATCTACGATGTGATCTACGATTTTTCAGACTGGCCCAACTGGACCACCACATGGGACGTCACCGGCCCCCGCAAAGACTACACAATGCGCACAACCTTCACCCGCTAGAGCGCAACACAGCGCGCCAGCCTTGATTTCGCGCGAAGAGCTGCGGCTAGACGAGGCTTGTTTGAGGCCATAGCTTCTAGAACTTTTGCCATACCACCTGGCAAAAACTATGCGCCCCTTCCGTCATGACTATCGAAGTCTATTTCCAACCCTCGCGTGGCCAAAGTCTTACGCGTGGTGTTCGACAGACTTACGCCTTCCTTGCCTTCCGCCATGAACAGGCCGCAGAAAACATCTGCTCGGAACCTATGCGTCAAGTCTTTCCAAACGTCCGTATTGTCGGTCAATGGATCCGGTATCTCTGCGATCTGAGCGTCTAAATTGCCCGGTGTTCTCTGTTCTGCGTTCAGTCTCCAACCACCGGTCCGGGCAATGCGGGCTTGCTTAACTCCATTGTCAGGCCAAAACCCCATCCGCGCCCAATCGCGTCTTGCCGCGCAGATAGGGATGCAGCACCTCGGGCAGGTCGACCGAGCCGTCCTCCTGTTGCCCATTCTCCAGCACCGCGA
>JBCBWJ010000274.1:0-4806 GCA_039817165.1 Pseudomonadota bacterium
CATGCAAGTTCCCTGAGTCTCCGCCTGATTTTGAAGCGGGTGTTTTGCTTGTCAAACAGCCTGTTCACGCACAGCATAGCCGCAAGGACAAGAACGCAGACGACAAACCTTTGGCCCTTTGATGCCGCAGTGAGAGAGTGGATGACACCGATCATAGCGGCAGATCAGGGCAAACTGGCCAAGCGAGGAACACCCTATCCGGTCTTAAAGGAAAAACCCCTCTACAAGATCGACAAGGAAACTCGAAAACGGGTGCGAAAGTTTGTCACCAACCAGGCTCACCAATATATAGACGAGATACGCAAAGGCGTGTCCGTCGACGATACCATATCCGAGGTGTTTTGCCTCTTTCGCTGACGGCGGCAGCATCGCCTATCGTCAGCCCGCCTGTCCGGCAACGCGCCCCGAAAACATGCAGCCGCCGAGGAATGTGCCCTCCAGCGCGTTGTAGCCGTGATACCCGCCGCCGCCAAAACCCGCAGCCTCGCCGGCGGCGTAAAGACCGGGGATGGGCGCGCCAGCGGTGTCGAGAACCTGCGCTTTCAGGTTGGTCTCTATCCCACCCAAAGACTTGCGGCTCAAAACATGCAGCCGCACAGCAATCAATGGGGCGTTTTCAGGATCAAGAAACTTGTGCAGTTTGGCCGTCCGGATCAACCGGTCACCACGATACTTGCGCGCCGCATGGATCGCCATAACCTGCGCATCCTTGCTGAATGGGTTGGTGATCTGCGCGTCTCGCGCCTCGATCTGGTTGCGCAGGTGGTGTTCATCAATCAGACCATCGCCCGCCACCTGGTTCATACCCCGCACCAGCGTGGACAGATCCTGCGCCACGACGAAATCCTCGCCGCGTTCCTTAAAGGCCTCCACCGGGTCGGTGGCGCGCTTGCCCGACAGGAGTCGCTGTCGGATGACCTCCATCCACTTTCCCGATGTAAAATCGGGGTTTTGCTCGGATCCCGACAGCGCGAATTCCTTCTTGGTCACAGCCTGCGTCAGAACGAACCAACTGTAGCTGTGGCCGGTTTTCAAAATCTCCTTCAACGTCCCTCGCGTGTCAAAGCCGGGAAGCGCAGGCGGCGACAACCGATTGCCCGTTGCATCAAACCACATCGATGATGGCCCCGGCAAAATGCGGATGCCATGATCAGGCCAGATCGGATCCCAGTTCTTCACGCCTTCAGTGTAGGTCCACAGCCTATCCCCATTGATCAGGCTTGCACCCGCGGCCTCTGTTACGTCCAGCATACGCCCATCCACATGAGCTGGCACACCGCAAACCATACGGTCTGGTACAGGACCAAGCGCATCCACGGGCCAAGCGCGACGCACACGATCCAGGTCTCCACCAATGCCGCCCGAGGTGACAATGACCGTATCCGCCGACAGGGCGAACTCGTCGGTTTTGTCACGATTGGTCTGCGCTCCGCGCGGGGCATCGTCTTGGGCAAGAACAGTCCCCGAAACGCCCGTCACGGCGCGACCTGCTCTTTCGAGCCGGTCCACCTGATGTCGAAATGCATAGCGCAGCCGCCCAGCTTTTTCATGCTCTGCACAGCGCGCAACGAACGGGGCCAGCACGCCCGGCCCTGTGCCCCAGGTCAGATGGAAGCGCGGCACGGAATTGCCGTGCCCGTCGGCAAAGCCACCGCCCCGCTCGGCCCAACCCACGACTGGAAACCACCGATGGCCCATCTTGTGCAACCACTCCCGCAAACCGCCAGAAGCGAAATCGAGATAGGCTTCCGCCCATTTGCGGGGCCAGGCGTCTTCCTCACGATCAAACTGCGCCGACCCGGCCCAATCGCAACGCGCCAGATCAAGGCTGTCGCGGATGCCCATGCGGCGTTGTTCCGGCGTATCGACCATGAACACGCCGCCCAAGGACCAAAACGCCTGCCCACCCAAGTTTTGCGGACCTTCCTGATCGACCACGATTACGGATTTGCCGCGGTCGCCCAACTCTGCCGCCGCGGCCAGCCCCGCCAACCCTCCGCCCACGATGATCGCGTCTGCATCTGCCATCTCAGACACCCGTCTTTCGCCTATGCCGCATCTCCAGCGGCGTTATTCCAAAGAACTTCTTGTAGAGCACGGAAAACCCTTCTGAAAAGCCACAGGCAAGCCCAACCTCTCGTACGCTCAACGTGGTGTTGAGCAGCAGATTATTGGCCTGCGCAAGCCGCAATTGACGATAATAGGTGTTTGGCGTCGTATTCAGGTAGTTACGAAACTTTCGTTCCAGTGATCGCGACGAGATTCCGACCATACGCACCAGTTCCGAAATTGGGACCGGCTCTTCGATGCGACCCTGCATGATCTCGATCGCGCGGTTGAGCTCTGCATCGCCTGTGGCCGTGCCACCGGTGCCGCCAAAAGGCTGGCGCGTGCCGAAATCTCGGATCTTGTCGTGCAGAAAAATGTTGGCAACAGTCATCAGCTCCGCCGAAGGCATATGCTGCCCCATGACCGACAGCACCACATCCAACGCCGTGCTCATCCCCGCGCAGGTCACCACACGACCGTCACGGCTGGCCAACGCGTTGTCGGCGTCAAACATCTCCATCCGTTCGCGGAAGATGGCGGAGTTTTCCCAATGCGTAGACAGCCCCTGTGCCTCTGCCCCGCGTTCGCGAATGTAGCGGCTCGCGGCCTCAGCCAACAGATACACCTGCCCACCACGATGGGTGTAACGGTCAATCACCGAGCCAAGGGAAAGGTGCGGCTCATCTTGATCGGAGTTGCCGATCACGAACAGGTACTCAGCGACCGGACGACTTTCAAACCTCTCGGTGTCCACGGTTGCTCGGCTCAAGCTTTTGATCGCGCCACCATTATGAGACCGGTAGGTCCAGTCAAACACAGGCCGCGCGGAAACCCTGTTGGCGATGCGCAACGCATCTACCACCGCCGCAAGTTCAACCAACACGAACCCATGCGCCACAGCCACATCGAACCTCACCAGTTGGTTCGGCGTGGTCGTGGCTGTAGCATGTGTCGTCATGATCAGACGATTATATGCCCGGCATCCTGCACTTGTCTTGCAAGTTCTGCGATGTGATCGGGGCCCACTTCGCAGCAGCCGCCGATGATGCTGGCCCCTTGCCCGATCCAGCCCATAGCGAAATCGGCATACGGCCCCGGCCCCAGATCCTTGCGGCCCTCCAGCGTGTCGACGGTTGGAAACTCTGCCTTGAAGCCGTCAGAAATTTTTGTGAACCCATTGGCATAGGCCCCGAAGGGTTTGCCGAAGGTTTTGATAATCTCCAGCCCCTCCGCGACAACCTCGGGCCGCGAACAGTTCAGAAGCACCGCATCAACTTGATGGTTGGCCACTACCGGCGCAACATCGGCCAAAAGCTCGCCCGATCGAAAGATCGTGCCGTCAAAATCGTCCGTGCTCATAGCCAGCCACACCGGTTTGCCCTGCCCGTCCGTGGCCCGCAGCGCGCCCTCGGCATGCTCAACGGACGTTACGGTTTCAATCAAAAAGAGGTCTGCAGCCTCCTTCACATGGCTCACGATTTCTCTGTAGACTTTGGCAGCCTCGTCGGCAGGCGGGAAGATGTCGGGCCGGTAAGACGCATTGAGCGGCCCAAGCGAGGCCGCAACGCGCCCCCCACCGGCGGCATCACGCGCGGCACCCGCCATGGTCATTGCCGTGCGCAGAAGTGTCTCGAAATGCTGTTCGATTTCCACACGGCGCAATCTGTCCCGCAGCACGGCATAGGTGTTAGCCGTGGCCACCGTAGCGCCCGTGTCAAAGTAGGACGCATGCACATCCTGCACCAGTCCCGGGTGGTCGATCATCACCTTGGTCGACCAAAGCCCCGTGGGTTTGTCGCCAGAGCGCTTCACCAATTCCTGCCCGATCGAGCCGTCCAAAAGCGTGATCTCTGCCATGCCGTGTCCTCTTTCCGTTCCCCCAAGTCATCGGGATGTAGCGGAGACACAGCTTCAGGCCAATACTCTATTTCGCACCCGGATAGATCGCTGCAAACTTGTCCAGATAAAGCGCAATCATCGCATCTTCGGTCACGCCATCATCATAGGGCGGTGTCGTGATCTGCTTGATCTCATCCGCGGTGATCAGAACAAGGGCATTGATCCGGTCGGCCAAGTCCCCCCAGACATCCCGCCATTTGGGGATCAGTGCGTCGAACTCCGCGCCCGGCGCAACCACCCTCGCCGGACCACGCACACGCACGCCCTTCCGCAACCATTGATCGATGAAATTGACCTCTGCCATCGCATGATGGGCAAGGTTCGTCATCGTGTCCGGCGACCGGATTTCTGCAAAGGCGATAGTCATATCATCCAACACAAGGAACGTTCCCTTGGGCGACAGATGCGGGCGACCATCGGGCGTGACGGTGGCCACAAAGCCGAGCGGAAAGCGCGCGATCAGCGTCTTGGCAAAGTCATCGAGATGCATCTCATTCATCCTGTCCAGGCGGCAGCAACACCAACTTGCCCGCAAAGCGTTTGGATTGGAAATCCTCCTGCGCGCGGGCGATATCCTGCATCGGGTAAACGCCTGATACGAGAGGGCGCACCTGACCTGTATTGACCAAGTCAATCAGCGCGGCGAAGACCTCTGGCGCCTGATAGGTGCAGCCGTGTATCGTGATGTCGCGCAGGTAAATCCGGCGCAGATCCGCCTCTACAATCGGTCCGCCGATGGCACCTGCGACGGCATAGTGCCCCCCGGGCCTGAGCGCATCAATCAAAGCGGGCCAAATCGCACCGCCGACCACATCAATCACCGCATCGAACCTGTCCACCGGCAGCGGCGCGTCGCGG
>JBCBWJ010000275.1:0-4772 GCA_039817165.1 Pseudomonadota bacterium
GCGGAGGCCAACCCGAGCCCCCGCCAGGCCCGCCGCGAGATCGCCCCCGCCGACGTCGCGACCCTGGCCCAGGTCCACGCCTTTCCGGCCCGCCGCGCCGCCTGAGGCCGCCGCTCAGGCCTCAGCGGCCAGGCGCGCCTCCAGCACGTCGAAGGGCACGATGGGTTCGTCCTTGGCGCCCCGTATCACGAGACCCGTCTTGACGCTCGCCACGTTCTCGGCCGCCGTCAGTTCCTCGGTGAGGAAACGCTGAAACGTGGACAGGTCCGGCGCCACGCATTTGAGGATGAAATCCACCTCACCGTTCAGCATGTGGCACTCTCGCACCAGGGGCCAGCTTTCGCACAGGCCCTCAAAGGCGCTCAGATCCACCTCGGCCTGGCTTTGCAGCCCGACCATCGCGTAGACCTGCACCTCAAAACCCAGTTCGCGGGCGTCGACATCGGCGTGATAGCCTTTGATATAGCCGCTTTCCTCGAGGGTGCGCACCCGGCGCAGGCAGGGCGGGGCAGAAATGCCCACGCGTTTGGCAAGCTCGACATTGGTCATGCGACCATCCGCCTGAAGCTCCGCAAGGATCATGCGGTCGATGTCATCAAGCCGGGTTGCGGGCATGGCGCGCTCCTCAAAAATCGCGTTTGTTATAACAGCGAAGCTCGGGCGCGCAATAATATTTCGCGTTTGCGAAAGATTCTTTTGCGATGGATCGCCAAACGCTCAATTCCGCGCCGCTCGCCCGTCCTGACGGACCGTCTCGCGCGGGCGGGCGGCACAGGCGCACATATTCGTGCGTCAACCGGGGTTTTACGGTCGGGGCGGGATCGCTATATCTGCGGTCCGACTCACATCCGCGCAAACCATGAAAAGGCTCCCGGCCCATGTCAGAGACCCGCCACACCAAGACCCTGATCATCGGCTCCGGCCCGGCAGGCTACACCGCCGCCGTCTACGCCGCGCGCGCGATGCTCGACCCCATTTTGGTGCAAGGGATCGAACCCGGTGGGCAGCTGACCACCACCACCGAGGTGGAAAACTGGCCCGGCGACACCGAAGTCCAAGGTCCCGACCTCATGGTCCGGATGGAAGCCCACGCCCAGGCCATGGGATGCGAGGTCATCGGCGACATCATCACCGAGCTCGACACCCAAAGCCGCCCCTTCACCGCCAAGGGCGACAGCGGCACCCTCTACACCGCCGATGCCGTGATCCTCGCCACCGGCGCGCGCGCCAAGTGGCTCGGGCTCGACAGCGAAGAGGCGTTCAAAGGCTTCGGCGTCTCGGCCTGCGCCACCTGTGACGGGTTTTTCTATCGCGGACAGGAGATTGTTGTGGTGGGCGGCGGCAACACCGCCGTGGAAGAGGCGCTTTTTCTGACCAACTTCGCCTCCAAGGTCACGCTGGTGCACCGCCGCGATGAATTGCGCGCGGAGAAAATCCTGCAGGACCGGCTGCTCAAACACCCCAAGATCGAGCCGCTCTGGTTTCACGAGCTGGACGAGGTGCTGGGCGATGACAACCCCAAGGGCGTCACCGGCATCCGTGTCCGCGACAGCCGCAGCGGCGCCACCTCGGAAATCCCCTGCAAGGGCGTCTTCATCGCCATCGGCCACGCGCCCGCCAATGAGCTGGTCAAAGGCAAGCTCGAGATGCATCATGGCGAATATGTGAAGGTTGAGGCGGGCAGCACCCGCACCTCGATCCCCGGGCTCTTTGCCGCCGGAGACCTGACGGATCACACCTACCGTCAGGCGGTCACAAGTGCCGGAATGGGCTGTATGGCCGCCCTGGATGCCGAGAAATTCCTGGCAGAACAGGAGGGCTGAACGCCCCCCCTCACCGCGCGGCTCAGATCCGAACCGCCGCCAGGCTGCGCGCATCCCGCGTGGCGCGCCGATAGCTAAGGTCCAGACCGTTGTCCCGCGTTTGCACCAGATCACACAAGATGCCATGCACCTGCTCCAACTCGGCCTTTTCCCCGGTCAATGCAAGGACGGGCGTCGGCTTTCCCGCCACCCGCACCAAAAGCGAGGCCAGGCCCGTCCGTTTGTCTGACCGGCGCAGGAACACACTGTCGATCATGTCCACGTCAATCTTGCGCGCCACACGCACCTGCTCATTCACATTGACCTTGGTGATCGTCAGCGTCCGACGCTTGCTGTCAAAGGACATCTGCCGACGAAACCCGCGCGTGCCATAGGCGTAAACGCCCAGACCCACCGCCGTGAACACCGCCGCCAGCATGCCATGCGCGACCAATTGATCACCCGCCAGCCCCATCGGCAAAACCAGCCACAGCAGGGTCGACCCCGCCACCAGCAATCCGCCCACAAGCCGCAACACCAGTTCAGAGGCCGCCTCCAGCTTGAAGCGCTCAAACCGTTCACTGGCCACAAGGCCCATGCTCGTTTGTTGCAAGGAAACAGAGCGCCACCCGGCGCTTTTTGACGTGCTCGACATACTCATACATCCGACCTTTCTAGACCCGGTTGGCAGAACATTAGCCGCCAAACTGGCCCGAAATATGGCTCTCGCGTACCGATTTCACGGCAGGTCAGTCGTGCTTGGGCCCCACCCGATGGAACGCACCGCTCATGTAGGTCAAAGGCCGCTCGCCCGCGTTCGAAATGCCGGTCACATCGCCGATGCAGATCGCATGACTGCCGTGGACATGCCGGTGGTTGAGCGAACAGGTGAACGCCGTCGCGCGCGGCAGGATGGGGCCAAATTCCGTCGCCGCAACCTCCAGCCCCTCAAACCGATTGCTCCGCGTGTCGTCGAACATGCCGGCAAAGGCCTTGGCCACCTCAACCGCATCTTCGGGCAAGACATTGACGCAAAACACACCGTTGCCCTGCACCGCCTGCGCAATGCCGGTGTCCGCCTTCAGACACACCAAAACGGATGGCGGGTCCGCCGAGAGCGAGGTGAACGCGCTCACAGTGGCACCGGCCTGCCCCTCGGGCCCGTCCGTTGTCACAACAGTCACGGTGGACGCGACCTGGCGCATGGCGTCGATAAAGGCTTGACGGGCGGCTGACATGATAAATGGATAACCTGCGTTGATGATGCGCCTCCGATACAAAGGATGCAGACAAACGTAAAGCGCGTGTGCACAAGGTCAAAACCGCCCGACATTTGATTTTTCTCCAATATGTGGTAGCCTTTCGCATCCAGACCCCAAAAAGAAGGGTCGGTTTGAGACAAAAGAGCGAGAGGCGAGCAGGTATGTCCTTTCTTCCCGACGCAGCGCAACGCTGCGAGAACTACACCTTGGACCCAAACACCGGGTTCAAGTTCCAATATGTGATCGCGCCCAAAGACAGCGTCACCATGCCCGGCATGACCGCGCTGACGCTGAACAAATGGGCGCTTGTGCACGGCGACGCCGTCCATCCTGGCCTTCTCAAGGACACCAAGGGCCGTGTCTTTGGCGCCCTCTTCGGCACCGGCGTGGACCGCGACGGTGCGCTCGTCACTCCGGACAGGTTCTCCCGCTTCAACGCCAAGGGCCGCAGCTTCGAGGCCGATCTCGAAGACTACCTCAGCGGCATCGCAGGCCGGTTCCTCCTGATCCTCGACAGCGGCACGAAGACCCGCATCTACCGCGACCCGATGGGCCATATGCCTCTGTTTTACAACACGAAACGCAGTATCGCGGGCTCGTCCCTCTACCTCGCGATCAACCACGGCCTGCGCGGCAATCCCGCATGCGCCCCGGCGCGTGAGTATCGGTTGTCGACCGCCGCGGTCTTTCCCATGGGCCAGACCAGCGACCCGGATGTCCGCCTGATGCCCGGCAATCACGTGCTCGATCTGGCCGATTTCACCGCCCATCGCGGCTGGCCCCTGCGCAATTCGATCCGCAAGGTCACCATGTCCAAGGCAGGCCCCGTCATTGACAAGATCGCAACGCGCCTGCGCCAGATCGTGCAAGGCTGGATCGCCGCCGATGATGTCGTCCTGCCGCTGGATGCAAGTGCTGGATCGCGCATCCTGTTGGCCGCCGCCGGTGAGATGCGCGCTCAAATCGCCCAGATCGCCGTGCTGCAACCCGGCCACGCCGATGACCCTCGCACTCTCTCCCTGTCCCAGATGATGGCAGACGCCACCGACCTACCCCTGCACGCTCTGACCCGCATCAAGGCCGCCCAGACCTTTGGCCGCGCCCGCGAATTGCGCCATGATCGCAAACGTCTGTTCTGGCTGCGCACCAGCAGCGCCTTGCGCGTCCCGCCCGAGATCACTCTGGGCCTCGAGGCGCTCTATCCCGCAGGCCACCTTGTGTTGAACCCCGCTGGTCTCGACGCCCTGCAAGGCGGCTGGCACGCGGGCCACCCCGCCCCCAAGCCCGTGCGGGCAACCCAGGCCGCCGAGATCGCCGCGGCGCTGGCCACGAAACCGGACAAACCCGTGCGCGACGCCGTAAGCGGTGACTACACCCACTGGAAATCCAGCCTGCCCAAAACCCTGCAAACCCAGGTAGAGGATTTCATCCGCATCGAACTCCACGAACCGGCCCAGGCGGTGGCGTCGCTCGGAATGGCCGATCACCTCCCGGTCTCGCCCTTCAGTGACCGCACGTTGATTGATCTGGCGCTGAAATTGCCGCTCGGGCTACGCCGGTCGGCGGGCTTTGCCGAGGCCCTGATCACTGCGCTCGATCCCGTGCTGGCCGGGCTGCCCTATGACGCGCCCCATCTCGAAAGAACCGCCGCCGAATAGCATCGCTTGCCTCAACCGCAGCAACGGCCTATCACGCCCCGGCCAATACC
>JBCBWJ010000276.1:0-4755 GCA_039817165.1 Pseudomonadota bacterium
CGCTCGCCCGATGCTGACCTATGCGATCCGGCGCCTGATCCTCGCCATACCCACGCTGTTCTTCATCGCTTTGGTCATTTTCGCGTTGTTGGAGTTTGCCCCCGGCGACCCCACCGCGCAAATCCCCCTCACCGTGCCGCCCGAAGTCAAAGCCCAGATGCGCGAGGCCCTGGGCCTGGGGGAGCCGTCGCATATCCGCTTTGGCAAATGGCTCTGGCAGTTTTTCTGGGTGGAGCCTCTGGTCTGGGTCGACGGGGCGTTCGGCACCGCCTGGACCGACGGCCAGGCCCGCGTGATCAGCTGGCAAACCCGCGCGCCCGTCATGGACACGGTGCTGGAGCGGATGCCGCAAACGCTTTGGGTGGTGGGCATGGCCTATGTGGTCGGCGTGCTGATCGCGCTGCCCATCGGCATCTATTCCGCTTACCGCCAATATTCGATCTTTGATCAGATGGGCACGTTTGTGACCATGGTGGGCTATTCCGTGCCGCCGTTTTTCTCGGGCGTGGTGGTGATCATGATCTTTGCCGTGCAGCTGGAATGGTTGCCGTCGATCTATGACACCACGCACCGGGTGACGGGGTGGGACAGCTTCGTCGTCCAGCTCAAGCAGATGATCCTGCCGGTGATGGTGCTGGCCTTGCAGACCACCGCCCAGATCAGCCGCTTCATGCGCTCTGCCATGCTCGATGCGTTGGGGCAGGATTACGTGCGCACCGCCCGCGCCAAGGGGCTGTCAGAATGGACGGTGGTGATGGTGCATGTGCTGCGCAATTCGATGATCCCGGTGGTGACGGTGATCGCCCTTGGCCTGCCGCAGGTGTTCGGAGGTGCGATCATCACCGAACAGATTTTCGGGGTGAACGGGTTGGGCCAGCTGTTGATCACCGCCATTCAGGCCAATGACCTGCCGATGGTGCAGACGGTGACCTTCATGCTGGCGGTGCTGATCGTGCTCTTCAACATCATCGCCGATCTGCTGTATGGCGCGCTTGATCCCAGGATCCGCTATGACTGAGCGGGCCTCCCCCTGGCGCGATGCGTGGGCAGAGTTCGCGCGCCACCGCGGGGCGCTTATGGGCGCGATCGTGTTCGTCGTGATCGTGCTGGCGGTGTTTTTGGGGCCGTTTTTGTGGCGCATCGACCCCGCGTTCATCGACCCGCGCATCCGCAATCAAGGGGCCAGCTGGGCGCATCCCTTTGGCACTGATCAGTTGGGCCGCGACACCCTGGCCCGCGTGCTGGCAGGCGGGCGCATTTCGATCACGGTGGGGTTGACGGCGATGGCGCTCGGGCTGGGGATCGGCACGCTGGTGGGGGTGCTGGCGGGGTTTTTCCGCTGGCTCGACGGGCCGCTGATGCGGCTTACGGATCTGTTCTTGTCGTTGCCGCTGTTGCCGCTGCTTTTGGTGATGGTGATGCTGTTGCGCGAGACACTCTCGGCGGCGTTTGGCGCTGAGGCGGGGATGTTCCTGCTGGTGGTGACCGCTATAGGCCTGACCAGTTGGATGCCCACCGCCCGCGTGGTGCGCGCCGATGTGCTGGCGCTCAAGGAACGCGATTTCATCCTCGCCGCGCGCTCGATCGGCACGCCGAACACCGCACTGGTGACCCGCCATATCCTGCCCAATGTGCTGTCTCCGATCCTTGTGTCGGCCACGCTGGGCATCGCCAACGCCATCATCACAGAAAGCGCGCTGTCCTTCCTGGGCCTGGGCTTTCCGCCTGATTTCCCCACCTGGGGGCGGCTTTTGAATGATGCCACCGATTACATCTCTGACCATCCGGAGCGGGTCATCTGGCCGGGCATGGCGATCTCATTGACGGTGTTGAGCGTGAACTACATGGGCGACGGGTTGCGCGACGCGCTCGACCCCCGCGGGCGGTCCCGCTGAGGCGCATCGCAGCCCAAACCGGGCGTGTCAAAACTTGCCATTGGGTCTTGCGTCAAAACCCGCTACTGTCTGCCACGGTTCAAACTGACAGGCTCAGAATGCATTA
This sequence comes from Pseudomonadota bacterium, assembly GCA_039817165.1. Lineage (GTDB taxonomy): Bacteria > Pseudomonadota > Alphaproteobacteria > Rhodobacterales > Rhodobacteraceae > Roseovarius. The sequence continues at coordinate 2,002 of JBCBWJ010000276.1, forward strand.
CGAATACAAAGTTGTCCCGGCCCCCGCCAAGCCCCGCAAAGGCCCGCGCATCAAAGGCGCGGAGGCCAAGTTTGCCTATAGCCTAGAGACCGTGATGAACGAATATGCAGGCGACGGCTGGGAATACCAACGCGCCGATATTCTGCCCAGCGAGGAACGCCGCGGGCTGCGCTCTACCCAGACCGTGTACCGCACCGTTCTGGTGTTTCGCCGGGCGGTGATGGACCAAAGCCATGGTGCCGTGGCCGTCGCAGAGGAAGACGTGGCCGCAGCCCCGATGCACGTGCCAGAGGCCGCACCGGCGCCTGTGCCCGGTTCCGACGCAGAACAGATAAGCGAGCCGGAACGCAACGCGCGCTTTTCGCTTGTCGGCTCGGCCCGTCGTGGCAACCCGGCAGATGGCGCACGCAGCGCGCCGACGCTGTCCGCCCCTCATGTAAACGATCCCGATGCCGGCGACCCCTACCGCGGAACGGACCCGTCAGAGGACCGGCGCTGATCTGCTGACCATGCGTCAAAATATTCCGCGTCAGGCGGCATTTTCTGTGCGTCAAGGCCTTCAATTCGTCGCTCAGTGATCTAAACTCTCGTCTCCGACTCGTCGAGGCGTGGCTCTAAAGGTGGTGTGATGGCAAAGGAAGATCCTTTTGGTTTCGATATCTCTGTCGGCGCCTCCAAAAAGAAAAACCCCCGCGGGCGGCGGGGCATGTCGGGCGCGTCTGAAACCTCCACACGTGTCTGCGACCATCCCGGCTGCGACCAGGCGGGGAAGTATCGCGCGCCCAAAGCGCCGGATGTGCTCGATGACTTCTATTGGTTCTGCAAGGACCACGCGCGCGAGTATAACCTGAAATGGAACTTCTTTGACGGCACGACCGAGGCCGAACTGAACGCGCAGATGTCCAAGGACAAGGTGTGGGAGCGCCAGACCAAAGCCTTTTCCGATCCCGAAACCCGCGCCTGGGCGCGGCTTGGCATCGAAGACGCCCATCAGGTCCTGGGCGGCAATGCAACGCAAAACCCCGGCAAGGGGCGCTCTGGCCTGCGCAAACTGCCCCCGACCGAGCGCCGCGCGGTCGAGATCCTGGAGGCCGAAGATACCTGGACCAAGCAGGAGTTGCGCAAAGCCTACAAAGCCCTGATCAAAGTGCTGCACCCCGACATCAATGGCGGCGACCGCAGCCAGGAAGAACAGCTGCAACAGGTCGTCTGGGCCTGGGACCAGATCAAGGAAAGCCGCAACTTCAAGTAACGGCGACCAAAGATTTAAGGCCTCCGGCGGGGATATTTACAGCAAAAAGAAAGACCAGTTTGGGGACCCTTTCTTTTTGCCACAAATATCCCGGGGGGAGCGGTGAAACACTGGTTTCACCGTGGGGGGCTGGACCCCATGTGGGCGGCAAAGGTCAGACCGCGCCAGTGTATTCCCCGCGCGCCGGATACTCATTGGCAATCGCGAAATCGAGCGCGCCCACCAGTTCAGAGAAATGCGGCCGCACGAAGGGCATGGTCTGCACGGAGCCATAATAAAGCGTCTGTTGCGGGGTCACCATGAAGAGGCCCGGTTCCGAGAACAGCGCAGGCTCTTCGATCCCGATGGACGTCGTGCCCCGCGAGGTAGAGATGTAGAGCCCCCATTCCTTGGCCTTCGCGAGCGAAAGATCATGGCCAAAGCGCAGTTTGCTGGCCGAGATCTTGTCGGCCATGGCGCGCGTGCGCTCTGCGCCGTCCGAGCTCACCGCGATGGTGGCCACGCCGCGTTGCGCGAAATCATCCACGCGCTTTTCCAGTTCGGTCAGGTAGGTGGCACAGATCGGGCAGTGCAGACCGCGGTAAAAGCAGATGACCGTGCCGCGTTCGGCGCTTTCAGAGCTGAGGTCGAACGCGCCGTGATCCAGCGTCGGCAGGCTGAGATCGGGGGTTTTCTGGCGGGGCATGAGCATGGGGCAGATCCTTTTTGAGAGTTGACGCAGATTGCTATAACTGAAACATGGATCAAGTAATTCTTGAAAACATGATCTCAATCACTGGAAATTGACCCTTTGCCGCGCCCGGACCGCCTGTCTGCCCTGATCGCCCGTTTTGAACTGACCGTGGCCGCCTGCCCGCCCGAGCAGGCGAATTTCTGGATTTTCGGCACAGAGGATCGGCCCTCGTCTTTGTGTCTTGCGCGCTCGCCCTGCCCCGTGGCGCGCGCCGACGAGGCCTTGGCTTTTGCGCATGTGTCCTGGGGCGGGGCGGACAATCCGCTTTTGGCCGCGCTGCCCGATGAGGTGCGCCACGCGCTGTTGGGCGATGATGACATGCAATCGCTGGCCCGGCTTTTCGTGTCGGAACTGCAGGCGGCGCGCTGCGGTGTGGCCTCTGTGCTCAACCGGTTGGGCGAGGTTCTGGTGGTCCGCCTGATGCGCACGCAGATCGAGGCGGGCAGTCTGCAACCGGGGCTTTTGGCCGCCCTGTCGGATCCCCGTCTCAGCCGCGCGATCGTGGCCATTCATGACCGTCCCGGACGGGCCTGGCGTCTGGATGATCTGGCGGGGGAGGCGGGCCTTTCTACCAGCCGGTTTGCCGATCTTTTTCGCACGCAGGTGGGTCAGACGCCGCTGGCCTATTTGCGGCACTGGCGGCTCATCCTTGCCAAGCAGGACATCGAGCGCGGCGACCGGATCGGGCGGGTGGCCGCGCGCTATGCTTACGGCTCGCCCGAGGCGTTGAGCCGCGCGTTTTCCGCCCAGTTTGGCCGCCCCCCAAAAT
>JBCBWJ010000277.1:0-4716 GCA_039817165.1 Pseudomonadota bacterium
CATGAACTCGAGACGCTGATCTTTGAAAAATACCAATTCTTTTTCAAAAACGGCATCTATGAACGCAACACAGCGGCCCTTGGCACGTCTTGCTGACAGTGGCCATACATGGCGCGTTTGATTGCAGGGTTCGCCCGTCATGCGTTTTGGACGCGGGCAGATGCATGCACGTTTCCCGCACAACCGAGAGCGCGTCGTGATACAGCGAAAATCCTTTCGTCGTCTGAAGCGCATGGCGCGCGCGGGGCTGGGCATGGTGCGCGGCATGACGGTCTATCCGGTCGCCTGGCTTGGGGTCTTCAGGGCGCGCGATGATCTGGCCGCGGCCGTGTCGGACTTGCTTTTGATTGGATTTGTGGGAGCGAGCCACAGGTCTGCCTCGGCGCGGCTCTTGGCGCGGCAGGTGCGGCGCGGTCAAGTGGGTTCGGTTTTTTTCGTCAATCACAATGTCGGCACGTTGGATCAGGTCCGCGACCTCGTGCAGATGTTCCGCCATGCCAATGACCCTGCCCTCATCGCCATTGATCAGGAAGGCGGCGTCGTTCAGCGGTTGGGCAAGGATCACGGGTTCACCCGGTTTCACGGGCACAAGAGGATGGCCATGCTGAAGACACCGGATGTGGCGCGCGAGACCTATGCCGCCGCTGGACGGGAGCTCGCCGCGGAAGGTTTCACCATCAACATGGGCCCGGTTCTGGATGTGGATGACCCCGGCAATCCGGCGGTCGGAAAATACGGCCGTGCGTTCGATACCGATGTTGCGCGTGTGGCCCTTTACGGGGATGCTTTTGTTCGAGGGTTTGGCGAGGCGGGCATCCTGTGTGCGGCCAAGCACTTTCCCGGACAGGGTAAGGCAAAGAGCGACAGCCATGATGTTCCGGCGGATATATCAGGGACATGGACAGAGGACGAACTTGAGCCCTATGGCCGGCTGATCGCGTCAGGCGCCGCACCAGACCTCGTGATGATGGGGCATCTCAGGCTGGACAGCGTGGAGGAAAACGGCCTGCCGGCCACGGTGTCAAAACCGATCGTGACCGGTCTCTTGCGCGAGAGGCTTGGCTACGAGGGGGTCATCGTTACCGATGACATCGACATGGGCGCGGTTCGGGCCTCGATGCACCGCAAGGAGGCCTTCATCCGCGCCATCATGGCGGGGTGCGACCTGATCATGATCAAGAACCTGTTTCGCTATGATCCCTTGCTGCCGGACCACGCCGTGGGTTGGGTCCGGGCAGCGATTGCCGAGGGGCGTTTGACAAAGGCGCAGGTGATGGCGTCCGCCGAAAGGGTGAGAGCGTTGAAGCGCAAAGTGGCGCGAAACCGCGCGTAGGTGCGTTTGGTTGCTTGTTGAGTGTGTGCGGGCGGTGGTGAGACGGTCAGCCTGATGTCGCCCATCGCGATCGGCTCGGGTGTCTGGAGCAGGGGAAAAAAGAAACCTTGAACGACATACGGCCTAAAGCAGCACTAGGCGCGGTGGGCCAGCTTTGAATGGTGCGGGTGAGAGGGCAAACCTCGAACCAAACCTGTGCTCAAGTAGCGCTCCGCGCGGTAGCACAAATGAAGATGGTGCGGGTGAGAGGAGTAATCTAGAACCTGATGCTCTCATCGCTCCTGCGGAGCGACTGCCGCATGGCGACGTTTCGCTGGTGTCGACATCTTTGCTATCGCAAAGAGCCTTTGGTGCAGGTGAGAGGAAAAACCTCGAACCAAACTTGGCCTCAAGTAGCGCTCCGCGCGGTAGGCCAAACAGAAGTGGTGCGGTCGAGAAGACTCGAACTTCCACGGGTGTTACCCCACAGCGACCTCCACGCTGCGCGTCTACCAATTCCGCCACGACCGCACGAGGCTGGTAAGTGGGCCGCTTCTACGCAATCGGTTCTGCGTTGTGAAGAGGTAAATTCAAACGCCGCAGGGGCCAAACCAAAAACGCGGCGGGAGGTCCCGCCGCGTTTGGTTTGCGTGGTTTGCGAGGGCGATCAGTCGCCGAGGCTGAACACCGGCAGTTTGCCCGATGTGGCCGAAGTTGGCACGCTGGACGCCGTATCCGCACCCGACAGTTTCAGCGTCGCCTGACGCAGCACGTCGATGCGGTCGAGCTGATTGGGGGCAAAGACCGGGGCCGACCCATTGTCGAGCGCGCCGAGGGCGGTCTCGTACCAGTTGATGGCCAGGTCATCGCTTTCTGCCGCGCCAAAGCCGCCTTGCAGGTGGTGACCCACGAGTTCTGCGACAGGGCGTTCACCCAGTGCGGTCAGAAGCAGGGCACCGGCCAAGGCGGTTTGCATGTTGTCGGTCTTGTAGCCGCTGGCCATGCAGATCTGCGAGGTGGTGCGCAGCTGATCGGCGGACATGCCGGAGTTCAGGATCACACCGTTCACGTCATTGAGCACTGCCGCGGCAGGTTTGGAGCCGAGCGAAGCGATCTGCGCTGTGAGCAAGCCGCCGAACTGGTCGCATTGCGCTTCAATCTGCTGCGGGGTTGCACCTTGAACCGTCGACATCAGCTGCTCGCCCTCTGCCATCGCATAGGTCCGCGCAAGGCAGAACTGTTCGGACAGGGTGAAGCTGGGATCGGACATGGTCGACACAGTTGTGAAGCCACCATTGGAGTTTGTCAGCAAGTTGACCTTGGAACAAAAGCTTGCCAGCGATTTCTGCTTGGGGGCTGTGTTGAACACGGGCAGGCCCGCCGTTGTCGTCGCTGGTTCTTGCGTCTGGAACGTGGGCACGGTGCTGGGTGCGGTTTGGGTCGACGCCAGCTGCGTTTGCGGCTGCGCTTTCACCTGGCACGACCCACCGATGCAGTTGAAGCTGGCAGCAGTCGGGGAATGCATAAGAAGGTCGTTGCGCTGATACCCGCTTGGCGTGGAGGCGAAGACCATCGTCTTGCAGGCCGTGGCATTGCACCAGAAGCTGGAGCCGGCCAGACCGGTGTCGATGATGTAGTCGGTGCTGCCGTCGCCATTGAGCTCTGCCAGTTGAATGAAGCCGGAGCGTTGCAGAAGCTGTTCAGCGGTCGGATCGGAGCTGTTGGCCACCTCGTCCACGGCCTGCGACACGACGAGCGGAAGACCCGCATAACCGGTGGTGCGTGTCGGCGTGACTGTGCCGTCGCGCTGCAGCTTGAGCACTGCACGGACCCCATCGGGTGACTGCGCGATCGCAGAGGCGATATCGGCCCCACCGGCCACAGCACGGCTGTAGGCCCCCAGCAGAAGGCTCTTTTCATACTCGTTCAACCGGCCTGTGCCCGGGAAGCCCATATAGACCTGATAGGCGGAGATGGCCGACCGTGACCGTGGGCCAAGCGCGCCGTCCGCGACACCGGCCGGAAAGCCGAAATAGTTAAGTGACGTCTGCACTTGGCGGTTTTCGGCGCGCTGTGCAGAGGCTTGCGGATTGACATAGACGGTGCGGGTGCGCGTGGTCGTGGTGCGCTGCCGCTGATTGTTCTGGTGGTTGACAATGCCGGCGCCAACAGCGCCACCGATCAGGCCGCCCACAAGGCCGCCGACAAATTCATCTGCTTTTACAGTCTCGGCCGGGAGGGCCATCACTGACGCGACCAATGCAACCGCGGTAAACTGCTTCAAAGGCATTTTTTCTATCCTCAAGTTAAGCGAGCATCCGATGATGCTAAGCGGAGCCTAACATGGGTCGGGGATGGAAGAGCAAGTGAAAACCCCTCAAAATTTGTCTTTTCAAGCAAGCTCTTGCAGGGTTTTTTGGGAATAGGGACGAATCGTTGCCACTTTTTTCAGGCGTTTGTTTGAAGGGACTCACCCATCCATGGTCAGTTGGATCACATCGCCGGGCCTCACACCCTATGAGGAGGCCTGTCAGGAAATGGAAGCGCGGGCGAATGCCATTGCCAAAGGTGCGGCGGAAGAGGCGATCTGGCTATTGGAGCATCCCCCGCTTTACACCGCAGGCAGCGCCGCAAACCCTGCGGATCTTCTCGAACCCGACCGTTTTCCGGTCTACCCCACGCGGCGGGGCGGGCAGTACACCTATCACGGACCGGGCCAGAGGGTGATATATGTTATGCTCAACGTGGGCGAACGTGGCCGCGACGTGCGCCGCTTCGTGGAGCAGCTGGAAGCCTGGCTTATCGCCACGCTGGATCAGTTCAACGTGGTGGGCGAGGTGCGGCCGGGTCGTGTCGGCGTTTGGGTCACGCGGGAGGACAAGCCGCTGACCGCGACCGGCGCGCGCCAAGAAGACAAGATCGCGGCCATCGGCATCAAGATGCGCAAGTGGGTCAGTTTCCACGGTTTGTCGATCAATGTGGAGCCCGATCTGAAGCATTTCTCGGGCATTGTCCCCTGTGGCATCGCTGAGCACGGTGTCACTTCACTGGTCGATCTTGGTCTTCCGGTGGAGATCGGCGATGTCGACACGGCGCTGAAGACAACTTTCCCGCGCATTTTCAATACTTTGCCGTGATTTTGCCGAGAAGGCTTCCCATTCGTTAAGCACCCGTTAAACTTGGGCCGCAGCGCAAGCGGGGTGCGACAATAAGGTGCTCGAAAAGCGCAATGTCGCATTGCCCCATACCGACGTGGCTTTTAGAGTGCAGCGCATCCTAGCACTTTTGCTCAGGCCGCGCCAATTACCCAAAACGGGAGACAGCCAATGGCAGACGCAGCCGTACACGGCCACGGACATGAAGACACACGCGGGTTTTTCACCCGCTGGTTCATGTCAACCAAC
>JBCBWJ010000278.1:0-4708 GCA_039817165.1 Pseudomonadota bacterium
TGCCCAATGAGCGACAACAGCACCAACATCACCCCGAAAAACACCGCAAACCACCCGCCCATACGCAGGAACAAACCAAACCCCGGTTTCGCCGGGTACTGCTCAGGATCCACCATATCCCGATCCTGCGCCAGCGCCCCCCACCGCGCAACCCATAACCGCTTCCCCTTCCGCCCCACACGCGCTATCTCCCCGCGCAAGCACACGCACCCGGTGAGAGGCAGCCCCATGGCGATGGACAAGACATTCGACGCAAAAACATCCGAGGCCCGCATCTACGAGAGCTGGGAAAGCTCCGGCGCGTTCAAAGCAGGCGCCAACGCGCGCGACGGCGCGGAAACCTTCTCCATCATGATCCCGCCGCCCAACGTGACGGGCAGCCTCCACATGGGCCACGCCTTCAACAACACGCTGCAGGATATCCTGATCCGCTGGCACCGGATGCGCGGGCACGACACACTTTGGCAGCCGGGACAGGATCACGCCGGCATCGCCACGCAAATGGTCGTCGAACGCAAACTCGCCGAAGCCGGTGAACCAACCCGCCGCGACATGGGCCGCAAGGCCTTCCTTGAAAAAGTCTGGGCCTGGAAAACAGAATCCGGCGACACCATCATCAATCAATTGAAACGCCTCGGCGCCTCCTGCGATTGGTCCCGCAACGCCTTCACCATGTCCGGCGCGCCCGGGGCACCGGACGGGGAAGACGGCAATTTCCACGACGCCGTGATCAAAGTCTTTGTCGACATGTACGAAAAGGGCCTGATCTACCGCGGCAAACGCCTCGTCAACTGGGACCCCCATTTTGAAACCGCCATCTCCGATCTCGAGGTCGAAAACGTCGAGACGCCGGGCCACATGTGGCACTTCAAGTACCCTTTGGCCGACGGCCAGACCTATGAGTATTTGGAGCAAGATGAAGACGGAAACGTCACCCTGCGCGAAACCCGCGATTACATCTCCATCGCCACCACGCGGCCCGAAACCATGCTCGGCGACGGCGCGGTCGCGGTGCATCCATCCGACGAACGCTACGCCCCCATCGTGGGCAAACTCTGCGAAATCCCTGTGGGCCCCAAGGAACACCGCCGCCTGATCCCCATCATCACCGACGACTACCCCGACCCCGATTTCGGCTCCGGTGCGGTGAAGATCACCGGTGCGCATGACTTCAACGACTACGGCGTCGCCTCCCGCAACGGCATCCCGATGTACCGCCTGATGGACACGAAAGGCCACATGCGCGACGACGGCGCGCCCTACGCCGAGGCCGCCACCCGCGCGCAAGACATCGCAAACGGTGCCGAGTTCACAGGCGCCGAAGTCGACACCCTCAACCTCATCCCCGACGACATCCGCGGCCTCGACCGGTTCGAGGCCCGCAAAGTGGTCGTGGACCAGATCACCTCCGAAGGTCTGGCCGTTATGACGTCTGTGGAAGAAACAGGCGAAGATGGCGAAACCATCACTCGTTACGTCCCAATGGTGGAAAACAAACCCATCATGCAGCCTTTTGGCGATCGCTCAAAGGTCGTGATCGAACCTATGCTGACCGACCAATGGTTCGTCGACACTGATAAAATCGTGGGCCCCGCCATCGACGCCGTCCGCTCTGGCGAGACCAACATCATGCCCGAGCAGGACCGCAAGGTCTATTTCAACTGGCTGGAAAACATCGAGCCCTGGTGCATCTCCCGCCAGCTCTGGTGGGGGCATCAGATCCCGGTTTGGTATGGGCCTGACCCTGAAGACTTCGAACTGCGCGACAAAGCTATGAAGTTCATGTTGGAACAAGTTGGGACTGAGGGAACAAAAATCCCGGACGAAATGCAGCAAGCATTCAGAGCGGTTTCTGCAAATCGCAAGATAATGATCTGCGCACCATCGGAAGACGAGGCAATAGAAAAGGCTAAGTCGCTCTATGCGGAAAACTGTGACATCGTCGGCAGCGCGTATGAGCGAAAGCAAGGTGCGAGTGGCAAGGATTTTATCTCATCGCCAGATGGAAACTACTTTATGGAAAAGGATGGACGGAGAAGAGTTGTTCTCAATCGCGACCCCGACGTCCTAGACACATGGTTCTCCTCCGGCCTCTGGCCCATCGGCACGCTCGGCTGGCCAGAGGACACGGACGAGCTGAAAAAATACTTCCCCACCTCCGTCCTCGTCACCGGCTTTGACATCATCTTCTTCTGGGTCGCCCGGATGATGATGATGCAATATGCCGTTGTCGGCCAAAAACCGTTCGACCACGTCTACGTCCACGCCCTCGTCCGCGACGAGAAAGGCAAGAAGATGTCGAAATCCCTGGGCAACGTCCTCGATCCGCTGGAGCTCATCGACGAATACGGCGCCGATGCCGTCCGCTTCACCCTGACGGCCATGGCCGCCATGGGCCGCGACCTGAAGCTCAGCACCCAACGCATCGCGGGCTACCGCAATTTCGGCACCAAGCTTTGGAACGCCGCCCGCTTTGCCGAAATGAACGGCGCCACAGCGGGCGAAATGACACCGACGCAATACAGACGTAATACAGACGCAAAACAGACAGTGAATAAATGGATCATCGGGGAAACCGCACGGGTCCGCGAAGAGGTCGATCACGCCCTCACCCAGTTCCGTTTCAACGACGCCGCAAACGCGCTTTACGCCTTTGTCTGGGGCAAGGTCTGCGACTGGTACGTGGAGTTCTCCAAACCCCTCCTCATGGGCGAAGACCCTGAAATCAAAGAAGAAACCCAAGCCACCATGGCCTGGGTCATCGACCAGTGCCTGATCCTGCTCCACCCCATCATGCCCTACATCACAGAGGAACTTTGGGGCACACTGGGTGAGCGCGAAAAGATGCTCGTCCACGCCAATTGGCCCACCTATGGCACTGATTTAATTGACGAAAATGCCGACCGCGAAATGAACTGGGTGATCTCCCTCATCGAAGCCATCCGCTCCGCCCGCGCCCAAGTCCACGTGCCCGCAGGCCTCCACATCCCGGTCCTGTGCACCCAACTCAATGACGCCGGCCAAACAGCCTGGGAGCGCAACGAGGTCATGATCAAACGCCTCGCCCGCATCGACAGCCTGACGATGTCAGACACCCTGCCCAAAGGCTGCATCACCATCCCCGTCGACGGCGGCAGCTTCGCCCTGCCTCTCGCGGATGTCATTGATGTTGCAGAAGAAAAAGCACGCCTTGATAAAACATTAACCAAGCTGAGCAAAGAGCTCGGCGGCCTCCGCGGCCGCCTGAACAACCCCAAATTCATCGACAGCGCGCCCGAAGACGTGGTCACCGAAGCCCGCGAAAACCTCCGGCTGCGCGAAGAAGAAGACACAAAACTCCGCGCCGCCCTCGCTCAACTCACAGAGCTAGAAACCTGACAGGAAAGAGGCCACCCCAGGCTTCTTTCTTTTCTCAAATACCTAGATCCCGACCTCACAACCCTCTGACCCAAAACAAAAAAAGCGCGACCTCTCACAGCCGCGCCCCAAAATTTTTCAAAAATTTTGCGCCCCAGACGTCACTCCGTCTCCCGCATACGCGCCACGTACCGCGCCAGCGTGTCGATCTCCAGGTTCACCTGATCGCCCTCCGCCACATCCCCCCAAGTGGTCACTTTCTTCGTGTGTGGAATGAAGTTGATCCCGAAATCACACCCCTCCACCTCATTGACCGTCAGCGACGTCCCATTCAACGCAACCGATCCTTTAGACGCAATAAACCGTGCCAAATGCTCCGGCGCGCGCAGCACGACGCGCGTGCTATCACCTTCATCTTGAAGAGAAATCACCTCGGCCACACCATCCACATGACCCGACACGATATGCCCGCCCAGCTCATCACCCACACGCAAAGACCGTTCAAGATTGACGCGTTTTTCCGGCGCCCACGCGGTCAGATTGGTCTTGGAGACCGTCTCCGCCGAGATATCGACGTCAAACCAACCGTCGCCTTTACTGACAACGGTCAAACACACCCCGTCACAGGCGATAGACGCCCCCATATCAACCCGCGCCATGTCATAGCCCGTGCCAATCCGCGCCCGCAAATCGCCGCGCTGTTCGGCCTCCAGAATACGGCCTACATCCGTCACGATACCGGTGAACATGGCACATCTCCTTGCAATCTCTCACGCCAAGGAGGTATCCCTGACATCCTTGGCAGGCAAGGCATGAGGGGTCTTATTTTCGCCCAATTCCCCGCTATACTGCCATAAAACAAGCAGTTATCAGGCCTCGAAGCATGCTGACAGGCGACCAAAAGGTATTTCTCTTTCTGCAGGGTCCTCATGGGCCCTTCTTTCAGCGTCTTGGGCGAATGGTACGCCATTCCGGCGCGGAGATCTGGCGCGTGGGCTTCAACGCAGGAGACAGGCTTTTCTGGCGCGACCGCGAACGCTATGTGGCGTATCAGGGCGATGCCCAGAGCTGGCCGGATTTCTTCAAAACTCTGATAGCGGACAAGGGCGTGACCGACCTTGTGCTATATGGCGATGTCCGTCCGATCCATGCACAAGCCGTGACCCTTGCCCGAGAGGCAGGCCTCAAGATCCACGTCTTCGAAGAAGGCTACATGCGCCCCTATTGGGTGACCTATGAAAGGGAAGGATCCAACGGCCATTCGAAGCTGATGCGGATGAGCGTCGATGACATGCGCCGCGCGCTTGAGAACTCGGATATGGACACCGCCTTGCCACCCGCCAGTTGGGGC
>JBCBWJ010000279.1:0-4703 GCA_039817165.1 Pseudomonadota bacterium
CTTAAAAAGCTTCACCAACTGCGTGAGCTTGATGTCGAGCGGCACTTCACCCCCAGAGAGCGCGCTGACGGCCGCCTTCATCCGCTTGACATAGCCGCCGTGATCGGCCCCAAACACATCAATAAGAGCGTCGAACCCTCTGGAAACCTTATCATAATGATAGGCGATGTCGGGCGCGAAATAGGTCCAGCTGCCATCGGATTTCTTCACCGGGCGGTCCACGTCATCACCGTGTTCCGTGGCCTTGAACAGCGTCTGTTCGCGCGGCTCCCAATCCTCAGGCAGCTTGCCTTTGGGCGGCTCCAGCACGCCCTCATAGATCAGCCCTTTTGCCTCGAGCGCCGCCAGCGCCTCTTCGATCCGGCCTGTGCCATAAAGCGACTTTTCGGAGTAAAACACGTCCATCTCGACGCCCAAGGCCGCCAGATCGGCCCGGATGAGATCCATCATCGCGTCCGTTGCAAACGCGCGCACCTCGGCCAGCCAGACCGCCTCATCCTGCCCCACAAAGGCCTCGCCCACCTTGTCCTTGAGCGCCTGACCCACCGGCACAAGGTAATCACCGGGATAGGTGCCATCCTCAAACGCGACCGCCTGACCATGGGCCTCCAGATACCGCAGATAGACCGACCGGGCGAGCACATCGACCTGCGAGCCGCCATCATTGATGTAATATTCCCGCGTCACCGCAAAGCCCGCATGATCGAGCAAACTGGCCAGCGCATCCCCGAACACGGCCCCCCGCGTGTGCCCCACATGCAACGGCCCCGTGGGATTGGCAGAGACATATTCCACATTAACTTTGTGCCCCAACCCCATGTCAGAGCGGCCAAATGCCTCTCCGTCGGTCAGAACCGCCCTCACCGTGTCATGCCAAACGGCATCGGCCAGCCGCAGGTTCAAAAACCCCGGTCCCGCCACCTCGGCCGAGGTGATCCGCGCATCCGCGCTCAGCCCCGCGGCCAGCTTTTCGGCAATGTCGCGCGGCTTCATCTGCGCGGGCTTGGCCAGCACCATCGCCGCGTTCGTCGCCATATCCCCATGGGCCGCGTCGCGCGGCGGCTCGACCGTGATCGCGTCTGTCTTCAGATCACCCGGCAGGTCGCCCGCCTCCTGCGACGCCGCAACCGCGGACAACACAAGCTGTCTGATATCTGTGAAAAGTTGCATCGGCGCCGTCCCTTCAGGATTTGCGCCGGTTTACCACCGCAGGGGGTGGCGTCAACGCGGTGAACGCGTATTCCAAAAAGACGGATCAGTGCAACCCGCGCGTTCACCGATCGCTTTGCGGCATCCACGAACCATCGCAACTCCGACCCTCGACGCCTTGAAGCCCGCTCATTCCTTTTCGGAAAGAAGTGCAAGAACAGTCTCCGCCTCCGCGCCCCGGCCCGCCTTGGCCAGCCAAGAGGTCCAACTTTCAAGGTATATCTTCCGCGCAAATTCGTCTTCAATTCGATGTGCCTCGCCGAAGGCAAGATCAATGGCTTCCTTGGCCTTCTCAGGGCGTCCGCACCCGGAAAACGTATCCGCCAGACGTTGCATCCTTACACCAAACTGGAGGTTATATTTGCCCTCTGGCGCCGCAAGATAAACCTCGTCGAGATAGGTTGACGCTTTTTTTTCGTCTCCCGTGCGCCAATGAAATTCCGCCAGAACAAGCTTTGCCAAACCAGAGATCTCTCCAGGCTCAAGCTCGAAGGCATCCATGCCCCCAACCAACTTTACGGCGTCTTCCAACCGGCTTTCAGACAAAAGCGCATCCAGTTTTGTGACCTGTTGTCTTTCACCAACACGAGCGCCCACGTCTCCCACACAGTATGTCTGTGCAAAATTTTGGACGATGGTCCCCACGAAATCTTGTTTCACGTGGACCTGGTCGTCTTCCCAAACAGCCTCACGCGGTGAAAAAGACGCCATTTCATAGCTCGGAAAGTAATCCGTGTCTGCTCTGTCCGAAGCAATCTGACCGCACACCGCCCGCAGCGTGCTTTTGGAATTGGCATTGGCCAGCACCACGTCTTCACCGCAAAAGGTCCGGGCAAGCGGCACTGGCGATACGGTCAGCAGGAAATTCTTCGCCCCGAACCCGCGCAAGTGATCCATGGCGCTCTCAATGTGGCTCAAACACTCTTTGAACCCCAGCCGTTTGAACTGAAATCTTTCGCCATGCTTCAGGCCTTCCAATCCGGGAAATCGGTTGCAATGCACTTTGCATTCGGTGTCATACCAAGTTTCGACATACCCCAGCGTTATAATGACAAGATCGCTGTCACAGGCGCGTGTATAGACTGTGTCGTAAAAGACCTGTCGTAGCTGCAGCGCGACGTCGCGTGAGGTCAGGATCGGATGGTTGAAGCCAACATCCAAAACCTCGTCTTCAGGGTGCTCAAAGAAAAAGTGGCCCGTATTTTCGTCCGTAACGACACCGCCAGCGTCTTTTACCGTCTTCGCCCAGTCCAATTCCTCTGAAATCGACGGGGGCGTAAACTTGTTGATCCATCCACCGCTGTCCGGGATCAAGCCGTCCCCGGATCGCGAATTCAAGTTGTTATTGATGATCTTGAACCCCGCGGCGTAGAGATACTGCTCGACGTTTCGTGCAAAACAGCTGCCCATGGAAAACACGGACGCTCCGCGTTCAATTCTGAAACTCGGCTCCAGTTCGGCCCGCCACCCCCCGTCGAGGCGCCTGGTCTCCGCGATTGTTTTCCACTTGGCGTTCGGGTTTTTCTTCGACGCTTTCAGCGCTTGCTGAATGGACGTAGGTTCCATTTTTTTGCTCGATCATCGCTTACGTTTTATCGTCGCCTCATACTATAAAGGGACGGGCCAGGTCCTGCAAAGTAGCGATTTCCCAAGCCATCATCCATCGCGGAGCCGTGGACGCCGGACAGCGTGACGTGGGCAAGCGTCACACAATCGAAACCATGCTTACGCATCCGTGTCTTCGCGCATCCACGCAGGCGATCTTTTTTCGAAAAACGCTCCGATCCCCTCGGCCGCCTCGGGATCTTCCCAAGCCGCAACAAGAGCCGCAATCGAGGCGGCAATCACCGTCTCGTCTATCACCGGCCCCAAGGACCGCAAAAGCGTCTTGGATCGCGCCACTGCCCCCGGCGCGCAGGACAAATACGGGCGTATCTCAGCCTCCAGAGCCGCCTCCATTCCCTCCGCCGCCACAACGCGCGCCACAATGCCCAGGTCTCGCGCCTCAGCCGCCGAGAACCGCCGCCCGGACATGAAAACCCGCCGCGCCTTTGCCTCCCCCATCCGCGCGCAGACATAAGGTCCAATCGTGGCCGGGATCAGCCCCAACCGCGTCTCCGTCAGCGCCATCTCTGCATGGTCCACAGCGACCACCGCGTCACAGACACTCAACAGCCCAAGACCACCGCCAAACACATTGCCCTCAACCCGCCCGATCAGCGGTTTGGGCAGCTTGTTGAAGGCCTGCAACATCCGCGCCAGCTTGGTGGCCTCCCGCGCGCGATCCTCCGGGGCGGCCTCAAACTGATCGCGCATCCACCCCAGATCGGCCCCTGCGCAAAAGCTCTTGCCCCGCGCCGCCAGCACGACCACCCGGACGCTGTCATCCTCGCCCAAGCCCTTTGCGGCCTGCTCCAATTCCTCGATCATCTGCCCCGACATCGCGTTGTGCTTTTCGGCCCGCGCCAGCCAAAGCGTCGCCACACCCCGCGCCTCGCGCGTCACCTCCAGCGTGTCAAACATCGCCCAACTCCCTGCCGTGATCGAAAAGCCAATCCTGGTAAGCCCAGCCAAGCCGGTCCACAAACCAAAGCTTCGGCAAAGCCGTCAGCACAACGCCAAATACCGTCCACGCCGCATCAAGCCACCAAAGCCCAAGCCCCAGGATGATCGCACCCGGCGCAGACCCCCATGTTAACATCACCGCCCAAGTCTTGTGATGCGCCCGGATTTCGCTGCGCCGGTTGAGCCAGATGCGCTCCCCCAGCACCCCGCGCGACGCCCAGGTGTCAAGCGATATAGGCGGCGAAAAAATGCGTGGATTCAGATGGTTCCAAAGCAAAGCTAGTGCAAGGAACGCCCACGCCCATTGCCCGACCCAAACCCGCGACCAAATCGCCAGCGCCATCAAAGGCAGCACTGTGAAGCGTGTGAACACCGACCACGGGTTCGCATGGCGTGCCCAGACCTCGTCCGACATGCCCATGATCCGTTCTGCCGCACGATAGATGTCACCCATGATCGCCCCGCATGTCTTGCGCCATCCGCGTCGCCTCGAGCAGCACATCCTGATTGAGCTTCGTCTCATACCCCAATGAAATCAAACGAGAATGAACAGCCTCGGTTGCCACATGCCCCGCCGCACCCGGCGCATAAGGACACCCGCCCAGCCCCGCCACAGCCGCATCAAAAACGCGCAACCCATGGTCCAACGACACCTCGATATTGGCCAGCGCCCGCCCGCCCGTGTCGTGATAATGCCCCGCCAGCCGCGCCACCGGCACCACCTCACACACCGCGCGCAACATCGCGTCAATCCGCTCCGGCGTGGCCTGCCCGATCGTGTCGCCCAACGAAATCTCGTAGCACCCCATCTGGAAAAGCGTCTCGCTGACCCGCGCCACCGCACCCGGCGCCACAGGCCCATCGTACGGACACTCGCTCACACAAGACACATAGCCCCGCACCGGCACCCCCGCCGCACGCCCCGCTTC
>JBCBWJ010000027.1:0-12951 GCA_039817165.1 Pseudomonadota bacterium
GTTTTGAACGTCTGTTTGATGGCGGTCTCTTCACCGAAGTCACTGTGCCCGAGCCTGTGACCGACCCGCTGCAATTCCGCGACCAAAAGAAGTATCCCGACCGGATGAAAACCGCTCAGAAAGCAACCGGTGAGGCCGAGGCCATGCTTGTCGCACGCGGTGAAATCGGACGCACGCCAATCATTGCCGCAGGGCAGGATTTCTCATTCATGGCAGGTTCGATGGGCATGTATGTGGGCAATGCCATCATTGCCGCCGCCGAAGAAGCCGTGAAGCTGAAGCGCCCGCTGGTGCTCTTTTCCGCGGCCGGTGGGGCACGTATGCAAGAGGGGATCTTGTCGCTTATGCAGATGCCGCGCACGACGGTGGCTGTGCAAATGCTGCGCGAGGCGGGTCTTCCCTATATCGTTGTTCTGACCCATCCTACGACCGGTGGCGTCACGGCCTCTTACGCAATGCTGGGCGATGTGCACATTGCAGAACCGAACGCCCTGATCTGCTTTGCGGGGCCGCGCGTGATTGAACAAACCATCCGCGAGAAACTGCCCGAAGGCTTCCAGAGGGCCGAATACCTGTTGGACCACGGCATGCTTGACCGGGTGACACCGCGCACACGGATGCGCGAGGAACTGATCACCATCACGCGGATGCTCTTGGGGCTCCCACCTGCGATCACGGGCGACTTGCCCGCACCTGACCCCGAACCGCAAAACACGGATGGCGCGTCAGAAAATGAGAGCACGCCCCCGGAGCCGCCAAAAGAATGATCGCCGCAGGCTCTGACGTCATTCTAGACAGGATGATGGCGCTTCATCCCAAGATCATAGACCTGACCCTGGATCGCGTTTGGCATCTGCTGCACAGGTTGGGAAATCCGCAAAACGACCTGCCCCCCGTAATCCACATCGCTGGCACCAATGGCAAAGGCTCCACTCTTGCGATGTTGCGTGCCGGGCTTGAGGGCGCAGGCCACAAAGTGCATGCCTATACCTCCCCGCATCTGGCACGGTTTCATGAACGCATCTATCTGGCAGGCGCGCTGATTTCAGAAAACGACCTGACGGCCTTGCTGGATGAATGCTACACGGCAAATGACGGCGCGCCGATCACCTATTTTGAGATCACGACCTGCGCCGCGCTGCTTGCGATGTCCCGCGTGCCTGCAGATTACACTCTGCTCGAAGTGGGCCTTGGCGGGCGGCTTGATGCGACGAATGTGGTGGAACGGCCCGTGCTGACTGTGATCACGCCTGTGTCGATGGATCACGAGGGGTTTCTGGGCGACACACTAACTGAGATCGCGGGGGAAAAGGCAGGGATTATAAAGCGCGCTGTGCCATGCGTGGTCAGCCCTCAGGCTGATGCCGCCCTCGACGTGATCGAGACCCGCGCGACGAAGCTGGGCGCGCCGCTTTTGGCGCATGGGCAACACTGGCATGTCTCCACGGACCGGGGGCGGCTCCTCTTTCAAGATGAGACCGGCCTGTGCGATCTGCCCCTGCCCAACCTTTTGGGCGCCCATCAAGTGCAAAACGCTGGCGCGGCCTTGTCCGGGCTGCGCCATCTTGGCATCTCGGACACCGGTCTTGAAGCGGCGGTCACGCAAGCCAAGTGGCCCGCGCGCATGCAAAGACTGCGCGACGGTCCCTTGGTTGAAACTGCAGGACCGGCTGAGCTTTGGCTTGACGGTGGCCATAACCCCGCTGCCGGTGAGGCCCTCGGCGCCTATCTGGCCACCCTGCCGGGTCGGCCCACACACCTGATTTGCGGGATGATGAACACCAAAGACGTGGCAGGCTACATGGCGCCCATAGCGGCCCACGCAGCCAGTTTGACTGCATTGTCTATTCCCGGTGAGGTGAACACGCTTCCGGCCAAACACACCGCCAAGATCGCATCCGATTGCGGTATGAAAGCAAGCACGGCGAAAGATGCACAAACAGCCGTGGAGGCGATCGTTTCACGTGATCCTCAGGCGCGTATTCTGATCTGTGGCTCGCTTTACTTGGCGGGGGCCATCCTGCGCGAAAACGGCTAATGGGGCACCACTTGGGCCGTTTTGATCACTTCACAGCTTCAATGTTGAGCGAGACCAAACGTCCGTTTTCCTTGTCCATATGAGGGAAATAAGCTTGGGAATAATCGTCCATATGGGCGTGTTCCGTTGTCCGCCAATCCCATAGCCGGGTTGTGGAAAAGCCAATGTCTTGCAACGTCGTCGACAATGCTAGCTCGTCAAAGATCATGCCGTGAAAATCATATTGATCCCGCTGCCCACCGGTCACAAGACCGCGCACATCTTCCAGACCACGGGGCAAATCACCTGACAAATACAGCTCTGCCGCCGCCCGAAAGTCTGGAACAGCCAAGCGCAGGACCCCACCCGGGGCCAGCACGCGGAACCATTCCTCCAATGCCGCACGAAAGGTCTTGCGCCCGAAATGTTCCAGCACGTGACAGGCATAAATCAATTTCGCTGTGTCGTCGGGGATAAAGTTGAGGTCTTCGACCCGGCCGATATGATCCACATGGGGATAGTCCAGAGCATCCACATGGAACCAGCCTTCAAGGTGCTTCACGCCGCAACCTAGATGTATCTTGTCGTATTTGCCCATCACATGCGCCCTCCGGTCTGTGCCGTCTGAAGTGTCTCAAAATCACCGATACAAGCGGCAACCCCTGTCTCCAAAGGTATCTGCGCCCGCCAGCCCAGCCTGTGCAAAACCGAACTGTCCATGAGCTTGCGCGGGGTGCCGTCTGGTTTGCTGGCGTCCTGAACGATTTGTCCCGTGAACGCGGCCTTTTCAACGATCAGATCCGCCAGACCTCGGATCGAGATTTCTTGACCTGATCCGACATTGACATGGGGCGCATCCGAATAGTGCTCCATCAGAAAAATCAGAGCGTCAGCCAGATCATCTGCATGCATGAATTCGCGCAAGGGCGTGCCGGTGCCCCACATCACGATCTCTGTTGCACCGCTATTGCGCGCTTCCACCACCTTGCGGATCAGCGCAGGCAGGACATGGCTTGTTTCAAGATTGTAATTGTCACCAGGGCCATAAAGGTTGGTCGGCATGGCAGAAATAAAATCGCAGCCGTGCTGTTTGCGGTAGGCCTGAGCCAGTTTGATGCCTGCGATCTTGGCCACGGCATACCATTCATTTGTTGGTTCAAGCGGCCCCGTCAAAAGTGCGTCTTCGCGCATAGGTTGGTCGGCTAATTTGGGGTAGATGCAAGAAGACCCGAGAAACAATAGCTTTTCCACGCCAGTACAATGAGCAGCACGGATCGTATTGGCCTCAATCATCAGGTTGTCATATAGAAAGTCTGCGGGGAAGCTGTCATTGGCTAGGATCCCACCGACGCGCGCGGCTGCGACGAACACCACATCAGGGCGATTGACCTCAAACCATTTCTCAACCTCTGCCTGCCGGGTCAGGTCAGCGTCCGCGCGTGACGCGGTCAGCACCTCACAATCGACGGACTGGAGCCGGCGTACGATCGCGGATCCCACCATGCCGCGATGGCCCGCAACGTAAACTCGTTTGCCTGTCAGATCGTAGAGGCGCTCAGCCACCGGCAATGACCTCCTGCTTGGCCTCCGTGAAGTCAGCTTCCGCCATTTCCCGAACCAACTCGTCGAAGCTTGTCTTTGGTATCCAACCCAGCTTGTGACGGGCTTTGGCGGCATCGCCCAAGAGTGTTTCAACTTCTGCAGGGCGAAAATACGTAGGATTCACTTTTACAACGACGCGACCGTCAGCGTCCTTGGCTACCTCATCCAGCCCCTCGCCTTCAAATCTCAATGGCATCTGGAGGACCTCCGCAGCACGGCGCACAAAATTTCGAACAGAGTATTGCTCGCCGGTTGCGATAACGAAATCCTCGGGCATCTCTTGCTGCAGCATAAGCCACATCATTTCAACGTAGTCCCGTGCATGGCCCCAATCGCGCTTTGCGTCCATGTTCCCAAGCTCAAGAACCTGCTGGGTGCCAAGTTTGATCCGGGCCAGCGCCCGGGTGATCTTGCGGGTGACAAAGGTCTCTCCCCTCAGCGGGCTCTCATGATTGAAAAGCGTGCCGTTGCAGGCGTAGAGCCCATAGGCTTCGCGGTAGTTCACGGTGATCCAATAGGCGTAAAGCTTGGCCACTGCATAAGGAGAGCGCGGGTAGAACGGCGTAGTCTCGGTTTGCGGGGTTTCCTGGACAAGACCATAGAGCTCTGACGTGGACGCTTGATAAAAGCGCGTCTTGTCACCCAAGCCAAGAAAACGGATCGCCTCAAGAAGGCGCAAAGGGCCAAGCGCATCAGAATTGGCGGTATATTCGGGCTCTTCAAATGACACGGCTACGTGGCTTTGAGCGGCAAGATTGTAGACCTCGTCAGGCTGTGTTTTCTGCAAGATGTTGGTCAGCGATGAGCTATCTGTCATATCGCCGTGATGCAGCCGGAAACGGCCGTTATGGCCAGCCTCACCCTCAATCAGGTGGTCAATGCGAGCGGTGTTGAACAGTGACGTGCGGCGTTTGATACCGTGCACTGTGTAGCCTTTGCCGAGCAGAAGTTCGGCGAGATAGGCGCCGTCCTGTCCCGTGATGCCTGTAATAAGTGCTGTCTTCAAAGGCCTAGCCCTTCTACCGGTCCATTAGAGGATCATCGGATACGCATTTTTCAGCCAGAAGGAAAGGCCGCTCGTCTGAAGTGGCTGCAAGTCCGGCTTGGATCAAACGGTGTAATTCAAACCAAGTCGCCCCCCGTCTACATAGATCGTCTCGCCGGTGACGTAGCTGGCTTTAGTGCTAACGAGAAACGCCACGACATCCCCTATTTCGCGCGCATGTCCGATGCGGCCAAGCGGGGTCCGAGACAGCGCTTTCTTGAGCGCAGCAGGGTCAGCGTTCACACCTGCCATCATCGCTGTATCGATGGATCCGGGCCCGACAGCATTTACCCGAATATTGTGCGGCGCGAGCGCAAGCGCGGCCACTTTGGTCAACTGCATGACACCACCTTTGGAGGCGCAGTATGCCGGGATCGCAGGGATCGCGACCTGCGCGTTTATGGACGACATGTTCACAATGGAGCCTTCAATACCGTATGTTATCATCGACTTCGCCGCACGCTGTGTGGCAACGAAGACACCGCCCAGATTGATCGCGAGGACTTTGTTGAACGTCTCAAGCTCATAGTCGAGAAAATCCCCCGGCATGGCCACGCCAGCGTTGTTCACAAGCGCTGCCACCGGGCCGACCTCTGCCTCCACCCTGTCAAAGAGGGCGTGTATCGCGTCTGGGTCTGACATGTCGCAAATCAGGCCAACGGAACTGCCGCCAAGCTCGGCAGCTCTGTCTTCGACCGCTCCGATAATATCAACGAGAACGCAGCAAAAACCATCTTCGCGCAGGGCCTGCGCACAGGCCAAGCCAATACCTTGCGCCCCACCTGTGATCATAGCGATTTTAGTATCAGTCATCGTTGGGATCCTCGTAGCCGTAGGTTGTCTTCGCTTGTGCCGGTGTAACAATGCCTGCTGCAAGGTCGGCCACAATGGCTGCAGGCGCGCGTGCCTGAGGTGGCCCGTATCCTCCGCCGCCAGGCAAGGACAGGCGGAGGCATTGCCCCACTTCAATTTTCTGGCGACCTTTGCTGCGCAGCTTGGTGCCATCTGTCAGCTCCACACTGCCGGCCATGCCATTATGTCCACCCTCGCGCCCGCGGGCGGCGTTCTCAACCCGGTCGAACATCGCATTGAACCAAAACTCGTAACCTGCGCGCGGTTCGATCTCTATGATCTGACCAAGCCCACCGCGATAGGCTCCCGCTCCCCCCGACCCCGCGCGCAATTCTTTTGTCCAGACCACGATAGGCCCGACATGCTCGGTGGCCTCAACGCTCATCGTAGATACGCCCGATGGAAACGCTGTTGCAGACAAACCATCGAGCGAAGGGCGCGCACCGGTGCCACCTGAGTTGAACATGAGCACCTCCGCAGGAGGGCGGTCAGCAGCGGGATCGGTGCTGCGCGCACTGATTTGAACATTCCACAGCGCTGATGCCCCTTCGGCAGGCACCACACCCGGTAACGCCTGATGCAAAGCGCCAAGCACAACATCAGGCACAAGATGGCCCAGGACGTGACGCACTGAGACAGGCGCAGGCCGTTTGGCTGCTAAAATTGATCCCTCCGGAGCAGAGATTTCAAACGGGTCAAGCGACCCGGTATTGTTGGGTACTTCTGGCGCGATAGCGCACTTGAGCGCGTAACAGGCATAAGCACGGGTGTAGACTTCTGGCACGTTCACGCCAAACCGGCTCGCTCCGGACGTCCCTGAAAAGTCTGCCCTGACGCGATCGCCCTGTGCTGTCAGCGACACGCAGAGATCAACAGGGGCCTCATATCCATCAACGCGCATGTGATATTGATACTGCCCGTCCGGCACCGCTGCGATCGCCTCGCGGGTGGCCTTTCGACTTGAGTCAATGATGAAATCAGAAAGCGCATCGATGTTAACCAGCGCGAATTCATCCAGCATTGCCTGAAGCCGTCGGTTGCCCGCCTCGTTGCAAGCAGCCAGCGAATACATGTCGCCAATTGTCTGATCAGGCGTGCGGACATTGGCGCGTACCACATGGATCAAAAAGGCGTTCACCTCGCCCCGGTCAGCAAACTTGGAGATGGGGATCAGCAGCCCCTCCTCGTAGACTTCTCCAGCATCCGGACCAAACCCGCGCCCGCCAATATCCACGACATGCGCCGTGCAGGCGAAAAATCCGATATGCAGACCCTGCCGAAACACCGGCGTCACGACCGTGATGTCATGCAAATGGCCGGTGCCCATCCATGGGTCGTTGGTGATGTAAACGTCACCTTCAAGGATGTTGAGCGCACCGATCTCTCTCGCAAAGTGGCCCACGCTTTCGGCCATTGCGTTCACATGGCCCGGCGTTCCGGTCACCGCTTGCGCGATCATGCGGGCTTGGCGGTCAAAAAGGCCGGCTGATAGATCACCTGCCTCACGGACCGAAGTGGAGAACGCTGTGCGAACAAGAGTGGTCGCTTGCTCCTCTACCACCGCGATAAGGCGATTCCACATGATCTGATAGTCAATCGCCGTCGGTGTCATGGCGCGCACGCCTTCCGGGTGATCACCAACGCACCATCCGGTAGCATCTGCGCCGTGTAGGCGGTAGGAACAATGGTGGAAGTTTCGGCTTCGATGATCACGGCTGGCCCATCCACGACGGCACCGGGACCCATCAAATCTCGCGCCACTTCACTCGCCTCAACATTAGCGCGCAGCGCTGCATCGAACACCGTGCGAGTGCGCGTAACATGCGCTTGCATTGTGTGTTCAGGAATGGCCACGGCTGGCGTAGGACTCTCTGGCGTAGATACGGTTAGGGACCAGTTCGTCACCTCTACGGCCAATGCTTCGATCGTGCGTCCAAAAAGTGTTCTGTATGCGGCTTCAAACGCAGTCACCAACCGAGTTTCGTCACCTTTTTTAAAGTGGACCGCATCAAAGGAAACGGGAATTTCCCATCCCTGTCCTGAATAGCGCATGAAGACCGTCAACCGGGACATGGTGGCCATGTCCTGCGCACCCGCGGCGACAAACGCACTGGCTTCGGCCTCCAATTCAGCCAAAGTGGCATTGACCACATCACAGTCAAAATCATCAATCCGTTGAAAAAGACCCCGGGTCGCTTCATAGCTGAATGGTGCGCGCAAAAACCCAATGGCGGAGCCCACGCCCGCACCAGGTGGCACGATTAGACGTTCAAGACCAAGTTTCTCACAAAGCCTACCTGCATGAAGCGGCGCCCCGCCGCCAAAGGCAATCATCGTAAAATGCTCAATATCGCGTCCATGCTCCACCGTGTGAACACGCGCGGCATTGGCCATGTTCTCATCTACCATCTCGGTGACGCCAAAGGCTGCTTCTGCCACAGACAGTTCCGATTTTCTGGACAGCTCAGCGTCAATGGCGATCTGCGAAAGCGAAGGGTCCAGCGGAATGGCTCCCCCTGCAAAACCTTCTGGATCAAGTCGCCCGAGGATCAGGTTTGCATCTGTTACCGTGGCGTGTTCCCCGCCTCGCCGGTAACATGCTGGACCAGGTTCTGATCCTGCTGACGCGGGGCCAACTTGAATACGCCCAATCGCATCAATGGATGCAATGGACCCACCGCCTGCACCGATTTCCACCATTTCCACGACGGGGGTCGAGACAATCATGCCTGACCCCTTCTTGAACCTGTAGGTGCGCGCAATCTCAAATGTGTTGGCGGACTTTGAAAAACCGTCTTCAATAAGGCATATCTTTGCGGTTGTGCCTCCCATATCGAAACTCAGCGCTTTGTCGACCCCATGGGCCCGAGCATAGCCTGCGGCAAAAATCGCGCCGCCCGCAGGGCCGGATTCCAATAAGCGCACTGGCTGTTCGATAGCTGTTTCAACGCTAATAAGCCCGCCGCCGGAATGCAGCATAAACACAGGCGCGGCAATACCAGAGTCCTTCATCAAGGCCACCAGCCGCCCAAGGTAGTCTGCCACCTGAGGCTGCACATAAGCATTGGCGATTACCGTGTTGAAGCGCGGCAACTCCCGCATTTGAGGGGATACGACCGACGACAGCGAAACGGACACCTGCGGCAGTGACGAGTGCAATGCCTCTTCCATCCTGCGCTCATGCTCGGGATTGGCATAGGCATGCATGAAACCTATAGCCACTGCTTCATATTCACCCTCACGGACCTGATGAACAAGGTCCGCGATATCCTCTTCACTCAGCGACAACAGCACCTCCCCGGAGGCGGCCACCCGCTCCTTTGCAACCAGCCGGTCCTGACGTGGAACAAGTGGCAAAGGCAAGTTGAGGTTTAGATCATACTGCTCAAAACGGTTCTCTGAGCGCATTTCAATCACGTCCCGGAAACCTTGGGTCGTAATGAATGCCGTTCTGGCGCCCCGACGGGAAATCAGCGCATTAGTGACAAGCGTCGTGCCGTGGATCACTTGCTCGATGTCTGTTGCAGTCACACCCGCCTGATCGCAGGCTTGCTGAATGCCTGCGAGGATCGCAGCCTCAGGTTGGCTGTAGTCAGTGAGAAGTTTGAACGTCGACAAACCGTCGGGGTGCTCCAGCGCCACATCTGTGAACGTCCCGCCTATATCCACACCAACCCTAATACTCATCTTATCGTGCGCCAAATCTGATTGGCCGTGAAGGCCAGATCGTAAAAGCGTGATCTGATCCCCGTCCCGGAGCTCGGTGTCATCGCAGATACGGGCAGAGGCAGCTCTGACGGATCCATACCGGTCAAAAGATGCGCAAGCGATTGCCCAAACAGTGTCCCCGTGGTGATTCCCCGCCCGTTGTAGCCGATGGCCGTCCAAAGCCCCTCATCCAAAGCATGCACTTTGGGCAAATGATCATCCGTCATGGCGATCTGCCCATGCCAGGCCTCTTCAAATTGAATCGGGCCAAGGTCAGGAAAGACTTTGGCGATCTGCTTGCGCGCCCACATATGTGTCAGACCGCTGTCCTTGGTGCCGATTATGCGTCCCATCGTACCAATTAAGAGTCGGTCACGAATATCTCGACGATAATTGAACATGATTTTACCTGTGTCCCACAGGCCCTGTCTCCCAGGCAGGATATGCGCGGCTTCAGGCCCCATCGGTGTTGTGGCAAACTGCAAGTAATGGATCGTAGTGAAAATGCCTTTCAGACCGGGCCACAACTCATCGGTGTAGGCATTTGTGCCAAGAACCACGTTTTTGGCGCGCACTTCCCCCTGATCGGTTTCAACCAGCCATCCTGTGTCCAGTTTTTGCAGCTTTGAAACTCTAACACCTGTCGCGATCTTGGCTCCGGCACCAAGCGCGGCGCGTGCAAGACCGCGACAATACCCCATTGGATTGATAGTGCCTGCGCGATGATCCAAAAGGCCGCCATGAAACGCGTTTGAACCGACGAGTTCCCTCACCTCATCGCGGCTCAAAAGATCCACAGGTTCGCTCAATTGCTGCCATTCGGTATGACGCGCTTTGAGGTCTGCGAAACCCGACGGCGCGTGGGCAGCATGGACTGTGCCGGTCCGTGTGGCCTCGCATCGGATCTGGTGCTTTTCAATGATCTCGAACACAGTGCGAGGACCGTTGCTGAAACGTTGCAAAAAGCGAGGCCCATAGGTTTCGCCCAGCAGTTTGCGCGTTTTTGCGGGTGGAAGCCAAGCGGCTGCGTTGACCAGGCCGACGTTCCGCCCTGACCCTCCAAATCCTACGTGTCGCGCCTCAAGCACTCGCGCAGACAGTCCTTTTTCAGCACAGTGTAAAGCCGTCGAAAGGCCGGTGTATCCGCCGCCCACAATGGCGACATCAACGCATTCATCCGGCACGAAATCCGCGTGATAATCAGGTTCCTCAGCGGTAGCATCCCAAAGCGAAATTGGCGACGACCTGTCCATGAGAGGGGGTGATCCATGTCCTTGACTAACCTGAAGTCACATTGCGGGGATTGCAAAATCGTGTCAACATATTGAAAGGGTGTTTCCTATATCGGCACGAATTTTGACGGAGCGTTGTTTCTGAACAAGCTGAAGAAATCGGCAACCCAGATGGTGGAAGAGGCCCGCCAGAGGATTGAGGAGATCGCAAACCCGATCTGATAGCCTTGGTAGAGGACCCCAACTTAGTAATTGTCGATATCCGCGATGTGCGCGAACGACAGCGCACCGGCTTCATCTCTGGTAGCATCCATGCTCCGCGCGGCATGGTGGAATTCCGGGTTGATCCAGACAGCCCTTGCTTCAAGGAGGTTTTCGGACAGCATGGCAAAAATATGTGTTGCGCTGCGCCAGCGGCTTGCGATTTGCATTGACCTTGGCGACGCTGCAAGACGTGGGATTTGAAGCAGCCCATCGTCGCGAGGGCTTCTCAAGCTGGGAGAAACAGGGCGGGCCGTCAGAGCGTGGCACGATGAAAAAGCAAGCAGATACCTCTGAGGCCTAAGCCGAGCTCAGATGCATCGTCCGCCATCGACTTCCATGCAGACGCCTGTCACCATGCTGGCTTCATCACTGCAAAGAAACACCGCAGCATTCCCCATATCCTCTGGCTGCGAGAACCGGCCCAAGGGGATCGTGGCCAGGAACTTTTCGCGCATCTGTGGCGTGTCTTCGCCCATGAACGATTTCAGCAAAGGGGTCTCGCCCGCAACTGGATTGATCGCATTAACGCGTATGCCCTCTGGGGCCAATTCGACGGCCATCGTGCGCGTAGCGGTGATCATCCAACCCTTGGAAGCATTGTACCAATTGAGCCTGGGGCGCGGGCTGACACCGGCTGTGGAGGCCACATTTAGGATCACGCCTGTGCCCCGCGCTTTCATGTCCGGCACGAAAGCCTTGGCCGCCAGATAGACGGATTTACAGTTTACAGCAAAGACGCGATCAAAGTCGTCTTCTGTCACGGCATCGAGCGGCTGCGGCAGATGTGTGACGCCCGCGTTGTTGACCAATATGTCGACATGGCCCAAATCACGCCGCGCCTGCTGCGCCATCGCCTCTACACTTGTGCCATCAGAGACGTCCACCATGCAGGCAAGTCCGCCATGCTGCTCCGCGACAGCCCGAGCAGCCTCTGCGTTGATATCGACAACCATGACCCGCGCGCCCTCTTCCGCAAACCGGCGCACGATGCCCTCACCGAAGCCACTGGCCCCTCCGGTGACAATTGCGGTTTTGTTTTTCAAGCGCATGGGCGGGCCTTTCTGGATCGCTGGGGCCATTCTGTGCGGCGTAACCGCATGTAAATCAGGGGCGCGGCACAGACCAGCCTACATCCTTAATCCCGGCCAACCGCGCAAAACGAGCAAGCTCGGCCTCAAACTTGTCCATCCGCGCAGGCGACCACTTTACGCCCGGCTCCGGCCAAAACCCGGTGACCCGTAACCACCCTTTGCTGCGGTCCGCCTTGACTTCGCATCGGCCCACAAAACGGTGCCCTTCCAAAAGCGGATAAACATAGTAGCCCCAAAGCCGTTGGTCTTTGGGCACGAACATCTCGTTGCGATAGTCAAAGCCAAACAGCCGCAAAAGACGTACGCGATCCCGGATCGCAGGATCAAACGGGTTCAAAAGCCGCAACCGTGACGATGGCGCCTGCGCCTGCGCCAGGCGCGTCTCAATATCCGGGGCGGCCAATGCCCGACGAAACGACCCGTCAGCGCCCTCGATCTCCACCTCCATGGGTCTGCGTCGCTCCGCCCATCCCTTGGCTTCGACCGCGCTCATCGCCTCCCAAAACCGTTGCACTTCACCGCATGTGCCGACGGAGATGAAATCCAGCGCCCGATCACAGAGCCAATCCACCGCGTCTTCATCGCCGGGACCATCGCGCAGCTGAGAGGGGAAAATACGCTCTCCCAGGTCATAGAACTTCACGAAATTCTCGCGATGACACGTGGCCAGATCGCCCGCGTACCACATTTGGTCGAGCGCCTTTTTATGCGGCGGGCGCGCCCACATTTCGCGGCTGCCAGCCTTGGTATCAAAAGCATGGGTCGACAAAGCGCCCTCTCGCTCGATCCGCGCGCGGATCCCCGCGATCTCTGCCAGACCAAGCCCGGATTGAAACCACTCTGACGCCGCCGCCTTTTGCCCCAGCCGATCAAACTGCCGTCGCCAGTAGGGCAAGACCTCCATCGGGATCAAAGAGGCATCATGGGTGAAGTGCTCGAAAAGATCCCGCCCCTTCAAGCGCGGCCAAAGGAGCGTCTCGCGGTAATTCTGATTGCGCGACCACAAGATATGATGATGCGCCCGGGTGACATTGCGGATGGTGTCGATCTGCACGAAGCCAAGCGACCGGATGATCTCCATGACATCCACGGGGCCGACCGGCGTCTTCGACAGCCCATTGGTCCAAAGCCATACGTGGC
>JBCBWJ010000280.1:0-4701 GCA_039817165.1 Pseudomonadota bacterium
GGTGAAGAACGGCCTCAGCGAACGCGAGCCCATTCATCCGCTCATTGACCACCTTTTGGATGAGACCCAAGGCATCATCGTCTACCAAGAACAGGTGATGGAGATCGCCCAGGTCATGGCGGGGTATTCTTTGGGCGGGGCGGATTTGCTGCGCCGCGCCATGGGCAAGAAAATCCAGGCCGCGATGGACGCCGAAAAGCCCAAATTCATCGACGGGTCCAAAGCCAACGGCGTGGACGAGAAAAAGGCGATCGAGGTCTGGAACCTCCTGGATAAATTCGCCAATTACGGCTTCAACAAATCCCATGCGGCGGCCTATGCGGTGGTCAGCTACCAAACCGCCTGGCTCAAAGCGAACCACCCGGTGGAGTTCATGGCCGGCGTGATGAACTGCGACATCCACCTCACCGACAAGCTCGCCACCTATTTTGAAGAGGTAAAGCACCAGCTGAGCCTGCCTTACGTGGCGCCCTGCGTGAACCGCTCGGATGCCGTCTTCATGGTCCAGGAGGGCGCGCTGCACTATGCCCTGGGCGCGCTCAAGAATGTGGGCGTGGAGGCGATGCGCCTGATCACCGCCGGACGGGGCGACAAACCCTTCGCCACGCTCTTTGATTTTGCCCGCCGGGTGGATCTCAAACGCATCGGCAAGCGGCCTCTGGAAATGCTCGCCCGCGCTGGTGCCTTTGATGAGCTCGACCGCAACCGCCGCCGCGTCTTCGACAATGTGGACAAGCTCACGGCCTATTCCGCAGCCATCCACGACCAAAAAGGCTCGGCCCAGGTCTCGCTCTTTGGCGAAGCAGGCGAAGACCTCCCCGAACCCCGCCTCACCCCGGTCGAGGATTGGCTCCCCGCCGAACGCCTGCGCGAAGAGTTCCTCGCCGTGGGCTTCTATTTCTCTGGTCATCCGCTCGATGACTATGAGGGCGCGCTGAAACGCAAAGACGTGCGCAGCCTGCACCAGATCGCAGACCAAGCCCGACGCGCGCCCGCCGCCGTCAAGATCGCAGGCGTGGTCGCCGGCCGCCAGGAACGCCGCTCGGCGCGAGGCAACCGCTTTGCCTTTGTGCAGCTCTCTGACACCACAGGCAGCTATGAGGTCACCATGTTTTCCGACACTCTCGAGGCCGCCCGCGAACATCTTGAACCGGGATCAATGGTCGTCATCGGGGTCGAGGCAACAATGGAAGAGGACCAACTCAAATTGCTGGGCCGCTCTGTCGCGCCGATTGACAACGTGGTCGCAGATGCCGGGCAGTCCGGGCTCAAAATCTTCGTTGAAGACGAAGCGGTGCTGGTCTCCGTGGCCCGCGTGCTAGAGGATGCAGCCAATGCCAAGGGCGGGCGCGGCCCAATACGGTTTTGCCTCCTGAACCCTGACCTGCCCGGCGAAGTCGAGATGGATGTCCCCGGCCTGTTTTCGGTCTCACCTCAGATCCGAGGCGCGCTGCGATCCTTGGGTGGCGTTGTGACCGTGGAAGAGGTTTGACTTTCGGCAGCTTATGTTACGCCGCGGTCCCTGAACCTAGTACAAGCATGCCGTTCCCCGGCCGAAATAGAGGTCAGCAACCGGTCAACTTTCCAGAAACAAATAGCGCTTTGCGGTCAGTCTGACAATCACGCTGATCCCGTTTGAACGTCACCAATGAGGCGGGCGTTCATCCCCCATGACAACGCCGCCACCGCCTTCGCTTTGACGTTCAGCCTCACGTTCCAACAGCATCTGAAGCCGACGGGTCAATCGGTCAATTTCACTTTGCTGTCGCGCGACAGTGTCTGAGAGATCCTCGACCGTGCGCGTCAGATGGGCCAGTGTCTCTTCAACTTGGGTCATAGAATTAGTCTACGCCGCGCAGCGCCCCCTTAGCAACCTTGCCCCGTTCCCCCCCATCCGTTAGACCGCGCTCGCAACCCTTTCCGGTAAGGACCCGCCCCAATGGCCAAGATGAAGAAACAGCCCCGCCCAAAGGCCGAGACGCCCAAAGGGTTTCGCGACTATTTCGGGTCGGACGTGTCAGAGCGCAGCCAGATGCTCGGCACGATTGCAGGCGTCTATCACCGCTACGGGTTCGACGCGTTGGAGACCAGTGCGGTGGAAACGGTCGAGGCTTTGGGCAAATTCCTCCCGGATGTGGACCGCCCCAATGAGGGGGTCTTTGCCTGGCAAGAAGCCGACGAGGATGACCGAGGAGATTGGTTGGCCCTGCGCTATGACCTGACCGCACCCTTGGCGCGCGTTTATGCCCAGCACCGCAACGATCTGCCCACACCCTACCGCCGCTACGCTATGGGCCAGGTTTGGCGCAACGAAAAGCCGGGGCCGGGGCGCTACCGCCAATTCTACCAGTGCGACGCAGACACCGTGGGCAGCGCGAGCATGGCCGCCGACGCAGAGATTTGCACGATGCTGTCTGACACGCTCGAAGAGGTGGGCATCCCACGCGGCGATTATCTGGTGCGGGTCAACAACCGCAAAGTGCTCAACGGCGTTCTGGAAAGTATGGGGCTGGTGGACGACATCGCCCGCCGCGATGCCGTGCTGCGCACTGTGGACAAGTTTGACAAGGTCGGCGCAAGCGGCGTGGCGGAGCTTCTGACCAAGGGGCGGCTTGATGCCTCCGGCGCCTATATCGACGGCGTCGGCCTGAGCGAAGATCAAGCGGCGCCGGTCTTGGCGTTTCTGACCTCCAAGGCCGGCGAAACAGACCTAACCCTCGACAACCTGCGCGTCGCTGTCGGCGGGTCCCAATCCGGCCTGGACGGCGTCGCTGAACTGGAGCAGATCGCAGGGCTCATGGACGCGCAAGGCTACGGGCCGGATCGCGTAGAGATTGACCCCTCCGTCGTCCGAGGGCTTGGCTATTACACCGGCCCGGTCTTTGAGGCGGAGCTTACCTTTGACATCCTCGACGAAAAAGGGCGCAAACGGCAATTCGGCTCCGTTGCGGGCGGTGGGCGGTATGACGACCTCGTCAAGCGCTTCACTGGTCAGGCCGTTCCGGCAACGGGGGTGTCCATCGGGGTGGATCGCCTGCTAGCCGCGCTGCGCGAAAAGGGCCGCCTGACCTCTCAGGCGCAAGGGCCTGTTGTCGTGACCGTCATGGATCGTGACCGCATGGCAGACTACCAGGCCATGGTCGGCGAGCTGCGCCAAGCTGGCATCCGGGCCGAGGTTTATCTTGGCAATCCCAAGAACTTCGGCAATCAGCTCAAGTATGCAGACCGTCGTGGTTCCCCCGTCGCCATCATAGAGGGAGGGGACGAGAAAGAGCGTGGCATTTTGCAGATAAAGGACCTGATACTCGGGGCCGAGATCGCCGAGAAGGCCACGCTTGAGGAGTGGAAATCTCGGCCAAGCCAGTTTGAGGTGCCGCGTGCCGATCTCGTGGCCAAGGTGCGCGAAATCCTGGACGGGCAGAAGGGATGACACCGGGCGAACAATTCGCGATCCGAGCGGAGGCCGCGCGCCTCATGCAGCGGTTCCAGAAGGCCGGCGCTACCCCAGTTGAAGCGGCAATCCTTCAACCAGCAGAGATATTGCTCGATCTTTACGGTGAAGACATACGTGGACGCGCTTACGTGACCTCGGACGCGCTGCGCGGCGAACAAATGCTTCGGCCTGATTTCACCGTACCGGTGGTTCAGATGCATATGGCCCACGGGGCAGAGCCTGCTTGCTACACCTACGCCGGTCCGGTCTTTCGACGACAGGAGGACGACATCACGCGCGCCAGCGAATACGTGCAAGTGGGCTTTGAGGTGTTTGACCGCACCAACCCGGCAGCAGCGGATGCCCGGGTGTTTGCACTGTTTTACGAATTGCTGGCGCCGCTCAACCTGCGCGCAGCCACCGGCGATATTGGCATTCTCATGGCTGCCGTCGATGGGTTGCAGACCACCGACCGCCGCAAGACGGCGTTGCTGCGCCACATCTGGAGGCCGCGCCGGTTTCGCGCCTTGTTGGACCGGTTCGCCGGTCGCACGCCGGTCCCAAAGGCCCGTTCAGCCTTGCTCGCCGCGCCTGACCCAATGACAGAGGCCGGACCTCAAATTGGTCTGCGCAGCGCAGGTGACGTGCGCGACCGCATTTCGGTATTGCGCGAAGACGCCGCATCTGCGCCTCTGTCCGATGAGGAAGTTGCCCTGATCGATGCAATGCTGGCGGTGCGCGAAACCTCTGACAACGCGCTGCAACGGCTGCGTGACATCGCGGTCGACATGCCCGCCATCACCCCCGCCGTGACGCGCTTGGCAAGGCGGCTGGATGCGTTTGGCGCGCAGGGCATAGACATCACAAGCCTAGGATTTGAGGCGAGCTATGGCCGCACGCAAATGGAATACTATGACGGGTTTGTATTTGGCTTTTCGGTCGAAGGTCGTGCCGATCTGCCACCTGTTGCCTCCGGCGGGCGTTACGATGCGCTGACCCGGCGTTTGGGTGGTGGCAGGGAGATCCCGGCCGTCGGTGGCGTCATCCGTCCCGAACTGGTTTTGTCCAACGGAGGCACGAGATGACGATTAAACTCGGTGTTCCGTCCAAGGGGCGCTTGATGGAAAAGACATTTGACTGGTTCGGCGCGCGCGGACTGACGCTTGGGCGTGCGGGGTCGGATCGTGAATACGCAAGTTTCTCGCGGATGAGGTCAGTGCCAGTGACGCCCAGATGAATCCGCCCGGCGGCCAGTTCCCGGGGGATTT
>JBCBWJ010000281.1:0-4624 GCA_039817165.1 Pseudomonadota bacterium
GGGATTTGACATGAAACTGATCCAGACAAAACTGATGCTCCTCAAAGGCTCCCGCGCCGCAGCGACCGCGAAGATAAGCACGGGCGAACCTGCGGGCTGAACCCTTTTGAAAATCACTGGAGTTCTCAACACCTGATAGATTGGGCATAGAGATGAAACTGAACACCACAAAATTGTTGGCCCTCAAAGGCACCAAAACGGCGTCCGCGCCAAAGATCGGTTTACCTCCCGAAGCCGTGACCTAGACTTGACAGCGACCATTAAGACAAAGAGAATTTGCTCATGAATGTTAAGACATCAAAACTCCTGGTCTTGCAGGGTGCAAAAGCGGCGACAACGCCAAAGGTCGGAGCAGACAGTGAACCATTGTCGCTTTAAAACATCGCGGCTGCTGGCATGTCCCAACACCTCAAGATCATGCCTGAAAACATAACAACACAGGACGTATGGACATGAAGGTAAAACCCTCAAAGCTATTGGTGCTTCGTGGCACGAAATCAGCATCCGCACCAAAGATCGGCGTGATGGCTGAGGTGGGAACCTAACCCGACCCATCAATGCCACGACCAAAAGCAAAAAGGCGCCGGTCAGAGCGCCTTTTTTGTTGTCAAAGCCGTCCGCGCCCGACCTAAAGCACATCTTCCGACAGCAACTCATTGAAATGACTGAGCAACGCAAAGTCGTTCCTGTTGTTCTTGTGCAGCACTGTCCGGACCTCGTCTGACATGTCTTCACCGGCCTGCGCGGATTGGTTCTTGTGAATGTCATGCATCTGAAACGCCGGAAAATGCGCTTTCAGCACGTCGCGAATACGGTTGCGGGCCCGATCAAACCGTTCGACCTGACCGACAATGTCAAACTGCTCTAGCCCATGGCACGCCCGTTCAAGCTCTGGCTCCGGTCCGGGACAGATCGTGGCAAGCCTGCTGGTTTGAAAATTCCGGCACTGCCGGTCCGACGGCAGCGCAAGACGACAGTGCACATAGCCCTCAAACGTCGTGTGCCGCGCCAAAACAGCGCCAAACGCGTCAACATTCTGACGGCGCTCAAACCGATAAGCGGACGCAACGCGCGACACAGGATTGCGCAACATCACAAGCGTCACAATCCGCACGCCAGGTATCTTTGGAATGGGTCCGACCATTGTATGCGAGGAAAACGCAACCGCGTCAGGCTCCGAATTTATCCACTCGACCACTTTGGCGGAATTGTTCCCGCCCGCCATCGGGAATTCCTTCGTCACCCAACCGTCAGCAAAATTCTTCTGTAGAATCTGGTCGATAGAGGTGCCAGCATTCTTGAACAGGTGGTAGTGCAGGATGATCGTACGGTCCGCCATAGCCTTCACACCCTCAATCCAATGACGTGGTTATGTCAACCGCTTCAAACGCTTGACGCATCACCTTTCTACCAGTCGCGAACGAAAACGTCTCGTCGACATAGGCGCGCGCATTTTCTGACAGGCTGCGCCAGAGCTTGGGATCATCGTAGAGCCGGGCAATGGCCGCCGCACAATCCTGCGGCGTGTCCGCGATCAGACAGTCCAGCCCGTGACGCAATCCAATCCCCTCGGCGGCGACCCGTGTCAGCACCGTGGGCGTCCCTTGCGCAAGCGCCGCAATCACCTTGCCTTTGATCCCCGCCCCCGACAGCAAAGGTGCGACGAAAATGCGATGCGGATCATAGGCATCCGCAGTTTGCTCGACAAATCCCTTGGCCAGCACCCGGTCACTGGCCAACGCTTTCAACTCATCAGATATCCCCGCCCCGTAGATCGAAAACGTGACATCAGGCAGATCGGTCGCCAGCAAAGGCATGACCTCTCGCACAAACCACAACACCCCTTCGGCATTGGGCGGATGGCGGTAATTGCCCAAAAACGCCAGACCCTCACGCCCTTTGAACGGCGGCACATGCGACGGCACTTCAACGACCCAAGGCGCTTTGACCACCTTGGCCTGTCCTTCGGTGTGCGAGGTGATGACGGCGTGCTCCACCTCGTTGTAGGACAAAACCACATCCGCCTTGCACATAACCTCAAGCTCTTCGTCACGCACCTTGCGAACCAGGGCCATCTTTTCAGGGTCCTTCTCCGCCAGCGCCGCGCGCATCTCGCGCAGGAAATGCAGGTCGGCGTTGTTGAACAGGATGCGCGCCTCAGGCGCGACACTTCGGATTTTATCAATCACCACCTGCCCGACCACGTAGCGGGTGATGTAAAACGCGTCGAAATCCTGGCCATGCAACTCCAGATACTCATCCGTAGAGCGGAAAAACGGGCTCGAGATGACCTCAATCCCCAAACGCTGCAACTCATCGGTGTAGCTGCCCATATGCACCATGTTCTTGGGCAAAAACGTCACCTTGAACCCCAGCGACTGCACGATTCGCATTTCCTGGATCGCAGCATAGGAGCCCGCATCCTGGTCGGCCCGCGGCGTTGTGTGATCTATAAACAAAACCCGGCCGAGAATGCCGCGATCCTTTTCCAGATCAGGGTTTTCACCAAACGTGCCCAACCCCTCGAACGCCGCCTCCCAGCGCGCTTTGAACTTCGGGCGATTGACCTCTTGGGTGCTTTTGAAGGTCGACGCGTCCGAGACATCGGTGCCACTGGTCATGCCCTCGTAGTGATAAACGACCGAGGACGGGATCAGATACGTCTTGTACCCGGCCTCTCGCACCTTGAAGGCAAAATCGGTGTCCTCAAAATACATCGGCTCCAGATACGCAGAGAGGCCGCCCACCTCATCCCAGATCTGTTTCGTGGTCATCAAGGCGGCGCCCGACACGTAATCGACCTGCCGCGCATAGCAAAACCGCGGGTCCCAGGGGTTTTCAAACTTGCCGTAGTTCCACGGGTTGCCATTGTCCCAGACAATGCCACCGGCCTCCTGCAACTGCCCGTTGGGATAAAGCAGCTTGGACCCGACAAGGCCCACGTTGTCAAAAAGCTCAAACCCATCCACCAACGCGTCCAGCCAGCCCGCCGTAGGCTCGGTGTCATTGTTGAGCAGCACGACATACGCGCCTTTCGCCACCGCCACGCCGGAGTTGCAAGCGCGGATAAACCGCTGTGGTTCCGCGTGGTGCAGCACCGTGATCCCACTCACGAGATCCTCAAGGCCCGCCGTCTCGTCAGACGACGCATCATCGACGACGATCACCTCAAAACTCACGTCATTTTCGGCCAAGAGCAGCGCACAAAGGCAAAAATACGTCAACTCCACCTTGTTGTGCACAGGCACAATGACCGAAACCGCGGGGCTCGTGACCTTCGGAAAGGCCAAAGGGCGCATCGTAACGTTCTCAGGCCCGCCTTCCAGCCCCTCAAGCGCATGAGCCACCTGGCGCAGCGCCTTGGCATCCGTGGTCTTCGCCAGATGCCGCTTCAAGCCCTCGTACCGCTGCACCGACTGTTTGCTCAAATAGGTCGGGAACGGCGCCTTGCTTTCGCGCAGCATGTGATCTTGCGCGGTCAAAATCCGCGGCAACAGAACCGGCTCCTGAACATAGGTCCGCAACCCCCAACCGTCCTTGAGCGTCAGCATGCGCATCTCACCGGTCATGACCGACGCCGGCAGCGCCACCTGTTTGGCCTCACTGCGCATTGGAACATACATCGTGCGCTGCCCATCAAGGTAGATCGTGAAATCCATCTGCCGCTCGGCATCCAAGGTGAGAGCCTGGTTTTCATCCATGCTGAGGGTCACGGCGTTGGGCATAGAAGGCAGGATCTCTGCCTCGCCCGCCGAACTCAGCAGCATGAGCGCCGCATCATTGGGCACGCCAGCCATCGCGAGCTCGGCAAAAACACATGCTGCAGTGTCCAGCACAGAC
This sequence comes from Pseudomonadota bacterium, assembly GCA_039817165.1. Taxonomy (GTDB): domain Bacteria; phylum Pseudomonadota; class Alphaproteobacteria; order Rhodobacterales; family Rhodobacteraceae; genus Roseovarius. The sequence goes on from JBCBWJ010000281.1 coordinate 3,841, forward strand.
CCACGCAGCACCCGCCCCAGCGGCAAAGCATCGACACGCGGCAGCGCGTTGATCTTGGCATCCGCCACAAAAATGAACGGCGGGCCGTCCTGCTCCCCGTGGGACCACTTGTACGCCGCGCTCAATTCGATCGTTCTCGGCGCGTCCGAAGGCTGCACCAGAAATGTCAGATTGCAATACCCATTGCGCGCCTGCCCTCCAAACTTCTGGGCATCGACAGGCTGCGACAGGGTTTGAACAGGCTTGCCATCACTGCGGATCGTCAACACAACATCCGCGACACAGCGGTGCAAGGCAATCGACAGTTCAAGCTCAAGCGCCGTCTTGCCCGCGGGCACGCGAAGCGGCGGGGCAAGCGCAATGTCCGTGGCCACGCTCACCTCTTCAAGGCAAAGCTGCAGAGTGTCGTGACCCTCCAGCTTCCAGTCGAAAAGCCGGTTGAGATACGGTTCCACCCTCGTTGGCGTCTCTGCCACGGTGGGCGTGGCTCCCACATGGTCGGGATGAAGTGCGAACGTTCCCCGAAATGCCGGCAAAGGCCCGCCTATCATTGGCAGATCAGGCACCGTATGCCCCGCATCCTCGGGCCGCTGCACCCCAAACTCCTGTCCCATCACGGACAGACGCACATGCGGCGCGACGTCAGGCTGCGCCCAGATGAAGACCCCGTCCGGCACAAGCATGACGCGGCTGATGTCTGCAGGAAGAGGGGCGTGATCCATCAAGGCGTCCGTCATTTGCTTCACTCAAATCACTGTTCGCGGGTCAGGTACGACACGCGAAC
>JBCBWJ010000282.1:0-4616 GCA_039817165.1 Pseudomonadota bacterium
CGCAAGCTGCTCGTGTCCAAAAAGGAAATGGCCCGCCTCTGGAGCGACACACAGCGCAAAGGCATGACGCTCGTGCCGCTGGTCCTTTACTTCAACCACCGGGGCATCGCGAAAATGAAGATCGGGATCGCGAAGGGTAAGAAAAACCACGACAAGCGCGAAACCCAGGCCAAGCGCGACTGGAACCGCCAGAAACAGCGGCTTTTGAAGGAAAACAGCTAGGCGTCCGCAAAAAGCTGCGCCAGCATGGCCTGCCGCCGCGCCAGCGCACTGCCCTTGGGCGCGATAAACACCAGCGTCCGTTGCCGCGTCGTTGGCGCGTCCATAACCTGCACATCCTTGGACACATGCCGCGCCACATCAGGCGCCGGCATCAGGGTAAAGCCCAGCCCCTTGGCCACGCATTCCATGATCGCCTCGATATTGTCGAGCACGATGGTCTTGGCCGCTTTGGGGCGCGCGTAACGGCGCATCTCGGTGGCGATCAGCTTGCCAATCCCGGTGTCCGGCATGAAGTGAAAAAATGTGTGGTCCTCCATCAGCACCTCCAACCCCTTGCCGCAAAGATCCGCCCCCGCGGCAAAGACAAACGGCTCCTGTCGCAGCTCCAGCCGCGCCACGCTGTCGGGCAGACCATCGGCATCGGTCACCACCGCCCAGTCCAACTGGCCGCGCACCACCTGATCCTGCAATACCCGCGACAAACCGGTCGCAAACTCAAATGCGGCCAGCGGCGCGCGCTCTTGTGCGCTTCTCAAAAACCCAGGCAGCAGCCGCACCGCCGCCGTCGAGACAAATCCAATCCGGAACCGCCCCACAAGCGCATCCTTGGGCTGGCACAGATCCGCAATATTGTCCTCCGATTGCAGCATCACAGCCGCCTCCCGCACGATCGACCGCGCCACCGGCGTCAAACGCGGCGGCCGGACAGTGCGATCAAACAGGTCCACACCCAGCTCCGCCTCAAGGGATTTCATCTGCATCGACAGCGCCGACAACGTCATGTTCAGCTCATCGGCGGCCTTTGTGAACGACCCGGTTTTTGACAGCCGAACCAGCGTGTTCAACGCGCGTGTTTGCATAACTTCATTACCCTTGAACTTGATATACAATCTAATTCGATTGTTCTGAATAATTTGCAAGCCTATCCTGTCAAAAAACAAAAGAATGAGGGGAACAATGGGACATCCGCTGCTTGGCGTGGCCAAAGAGCTCGCACCGCATTTCGCTGAAACCGCTGGCGATTGGGACCATACCCGCAGCTATTGCTGGCCCAATGTAAGGGCGATGGCCGACGCTGGCCTCATGGGCATGACGATCCCCAAATCCCTCGGCGGACAAGGCGCCAGCTATCTCGACGCCGTCATGGTCATCGAAGAGTTGGCCAAAGCCTGCACCCTCACCGCGCGCATTTTCGTAGAGGCCAACATGGGCGGCATCAGCGCCGTGATGTCCTATGGCACCCAGGCGCAGAAAACGTTTTGCGCGCCCCATGTTCTGGCCGGGGACAAACCCGCCATCTGCATCACAGAGCCCGACGCGGGCAGTGCGGCCACCCAGATGCAAACCACCGCGCGCAAGCACGGCGACACCTATGTGCTCAACGGCTCCAAACACTGGATCACCGGGGGGGGCGTGTCCAAACTGCATCTCATCTTCGCCCGCGTGCTCAGCGAAACAGGCGAGGATCAGGGCATCGGCGGGTTCATCCTCTATGCCGATCCTGCCTCGGGGGATCTGCCCCAAGGCTACACCATCGTGCGCCACGAGCGGACCATGGGCCTCTGCGGTATGCCAGAGGCGGAACTGCGGTTTGACAACCTCGAAATTCACGAAAAATGGCTGCTACAGCCCCCCTCCGGCCTCAAGCGCGGTTTTGCCGACCTGATGAACGCCTACAACTCGCAACGCGTGGGCGCGGGCACCGTGGCCATGGGCGTGGCCGCTGGCGCGTTGGAGCACGCAAAACGCTACCTTCTGGAACGCCACCAGTTCGGCCGCCCTCTGGCAGAGTTCCAGGGCCTGCAATGGATAGTCGCCGACATGGACACCCAAGTGCACGCCGCGCGTCTGATGCTGCACGACGCGGCCACATCCGGCGGCCCCTTCCCCGACATGACCAAGGCCGCCCGGGCCAAGCTTTTCGCCTCCGAAATGGCGATCAAGGTCGTCAGTGATGCGCTGCAAATGTTCGGCGCCCGCGGCTATGGCGATCAGGAACCGCTCGAACGCATGTACCGCGACGTCCGCATGTTCACCATCGGCGGCGGCACGGCCCAAATCCTGCGCACACAAATCGCAGGCAATGTGCTTGGCATCAAAACGCCCCAGACCCGCGACGGCTACGGCCCCTCAGAACCACCGCTGAAGCTGGCGGCGGAATAGGCGAAAGACACTCGCGGCACGACGCGCCCTTGCCCTCTTTCCCGTCTGGTAGTAGCACATCCCGGAACCACCCCGGGGGCCTCTCATGGCACATGACGATCCCAAAACCCTTGTTTCCACCGATTGGCTGGCCGCGCACCTGAAGGACCCGGACCTGCGCATCCTCGATGCCACGTGGTTCCTGCCCACAGACACCCGCGACCCGCACGCCGAATACGACGCCGCCCACATCCCCGGCGCGCGATTTTTTGACATTGAGGACGTGTCCGACCACCGCTCTGACCTGCCGCACATGGTGCCACCGGTGGAAAAATTCATGTCCCGCATGCGCCGCCTTGGCGTGGGCGATGGCCATCAGATCGTGGTCTATGACGCCGAAGGGCTGTTTTCGGCCGCGCGGGTCTGGTGGCTCTTCAAACTGATGGGTCAAAACAACATCGCCGTGCTCGACGGGGGCCTGCCCAAATGGGTCGCAGACGGCCACCCGACCGAAGACATGCCCCCCATCATCCGCGACCGGCACATGACCGTCCGACGCCAGAACCACATGGTCAAGGACGTCACGCAGGTCTCCTCCGCCTCCAAGCTGGGGGAGTATCAAATCCTCGATGCCCGCGCCCCCGCCCGGTTCCGTGGCGATGCGCCCGAACCCCGCGAGGGCCTGCGCGCGGGCCACATCCCGAACTCGCGCAACGTGCCCTACGCCACGCTGCTCAACGACGATCACACGATGAAAGCGCCCGATGCTCTGCGCGCGGTGTTTGACGCCGCGGGCGCGGACCTGTCAAAGCCCGTCATCACCTCTTGCGGATCAGGCGTGACCGCGGCCATCATCAACCTTGCCCTGACGCGGATCGGCAAAACCGACCACGCGCTTTATGACGGATCCTGGACCGAATGGGGCGCTTTTCCCACCGTTCCCGTTGCCACCGGAGACCCCTGATGTTTGCAGACCTCAAAGCTCAACCCGCCGACAAGATCCTCGCCCTCATGGCGATGTACCGCGAGGACACGCGCGAGGGCAAAATCGACCTCGGCGTCGGTGTCTACAAGAACGCCGAAGGGGTCACCCCGATCATGGGCGCGGTCAAACAGGCCGAACAGCTCTGGTGGCAGGAAGAGGCGACCAAAGCCTATACCGGTCTGGCGGGTGACCCTGCGTTTTCCGACGCGATGATATCTTTGGTGCTGGGCGATGCCGTCCCGCGAGAGGCGGTCGCCGCCGTGGCCACACCCGGCGGCACCGGTGCCGTGCGTCAGGCCTTTGAACTGATCCAAATGGCCAATCCGCACGCGCGCATTTTCGTGTCCAACCCAACCTGGCCCAACCACCTGAGCATCCTGCGCCATCTTGGGCTGGAAACCGTGCTCTACGGCTATTTCGACGATGACACCTGCGCGGTGGATTTCGGCGCGATGATGGCGGACCTCCAACAGGTCAACGCGGGCGATGTGGTGCTGCTGCATGGCTGCTGCCACAACCCCACCGGCGCGAACCTGAACCTGACCCAGTTCGAAGAGGTGATCGCGCTCCTGAATGCCAAGGGCGCTGTCCCGATGATCGACATCGCCTATCAGGGCTTTGGCGACGGGCTGGAAGAAGACGCCGCCGCCACGCGCGCGGTCGCCGCCGGTTGCCCCGAAACCCTGATCGCGGCCAGCTGTTCGAAAAACTTCGGCATCTACCGCGAACGCACCGGGATCCTGATGGCCGTGGGCCACGACACGGCGCGCCGCGCGCTGACCCAGGCCTCCCTGCAGCACCTCAACCGTCAAAACTATTCCTTCCCGCCCGACCACGGCGCGCGGATGGTCACTTTGGTGCTGAACGATCCCGACCTGCGGGCCAATTGGCAGACGGAGCTGGAAAACGTGCGTCTGTCGATGCTGGACCTGCGCCAGAGCCTCGCCTCCGAATTGCAGCGGCTCACCGGCTCTGACCGGTTCGGTTTCATCGGGCAACATCGCGGCATGTTCTCGCGTCTCGGCCTCGCCCCTGATCTGGTGGACAGCCTGCGCGAGGTCCACGGCATCTACATGGTGGGCGACAGCCGGATCAACGTGGCAGGTCTCAATGCACAAACGGTGCCGCTTTTGGCCAAAGCCATTGTCGAGGTGGGCGGCTAAAAGCCCCGCACCCAACGCCTGTTCATATTGGCGACGACGCCCCGTACCGCGCAAGAAACATCTCGACCGCACCCGTAACCACGCGGGCGATGTCGGCTTCGGCG
>JBCBWJ010000283.1:0-4601 GCA_039817165.1 Pseudomonadota bacterium
TCAGGAAGTCTGGGTCAAACTGCTAGGCTTCCTGACCTTCTTTCAGAACATCTGACGGATGGTTCAGGCGGCGGTTTTCGATTTGGCTCACGTGCACCAGACCGTCGCGCTTGCCGAAGAAGTTCACGAAGGCGCCGAAATCGACGATCTTCACGACTTTGCCGAGGTAGATCTTGCCCTCTTCCGGCTCTGCCACGATCGAATGGATCATGTCATAGGCTTTTTGAATGGCTTCACCGTTGGGCGAGGCGATCTTGATGATGCCGTCGTCATTGATGTCGACCTTGGCACCGGACACTTCGACGATCTCACGGATGACCTTACCGCCTGACCCGATCACTTCGCGGATCTTGTCGGTGGGCACCTGCATCGTCTCAATGCGGGGCGCGTGGATGGAGAACTCGCTGGCTTCTGTCAGGGATTTCGACATTTCACCCAGGATGTGCATCCGGCCGTCTTTGGCCTGCGCCAGGGCGGATTTCATGATCTCGGGCGTGATGCCTGCGACCTTGATGTCCATCTGGAGCGAGGTGATGCCGTTCTCTGTGCCGGCCACTTTGAAATCCATGTCGCCCAGGTGATCTTCGTCGCCGAGAATGTCGGTCAGGATCCCGTAAGAGCCGTCATCCTCGAGTACGAGACCCATAGCGACACCGGCGACCGGCGCCTTGAGGGGCACACCGGCGTCCATCATGGACAGTGAGCCACCACAGACAGACGCCATGGAGGACGACCCGTTGGATTCCGTGATCTCGGAGACAAGACGGACGGTGTAGGGGAAATCCGTCGCCGCGGGCAGAACCGCCTGCAACGCGCGCCATGCCAGTTTGCCGTGACCAATCTCACGACGACCGGGAGGGCCCACGCGACCCGCTTCACCGACCGAGTAGGGCGGGAAGTTGTAGTGCAGCAAGAAGTTGGAGCGGAAGTTGCCATGCAGGGCGTCGATGATCTGTTCATCGTCACCGGTGCCCAGCGTGGTCACGACCAAGCCTTGCGTTTCGCCACGTGTGAAGAGGGCAGAACCGTGCGTCCGGGGCAGAAGGCCCGTTTCGCAGACGATATCGCGGACCTCATCAAGTTTGCGGCCATCAATGCGGCGGCCGTTCTTGACCACGTCACCGCGCAGAACGCCACCTTCGAGCTTCTTCATTGCCGAACCAAGGTTCGGGTCTGCCAGCTGCTCATCGCTGAGTGTCGCCTTGATCGCCTCGCGGGCGGCATTCACTGCTGCGACGCGTTCCTGCTTGTCGGTGATGGCAAACGCATCGCGCATTTGCGCCTCACCGGCGGCTTTTAGAACGTCGTAGAGATCAGAGTAATCCGGCGGTTGGAAATCGAACGGCTCTTTTGCGCTGTCCTCAGCGAGGTCAACAATCAGGTCGATCACCGGCTGGATCTGCTCATGGGCGAAGGTGACCGCGCCGAGCATTTCTTCTTCGGTCAGCTCATACGCCTCGGATTCCACCATCATGACGGCGTCTTTGGTGCCTGCGACAACCAGATCAAGGCGTTGATCAGGGTTGTTGCGCAGATCCTGCATGTCGTCGACTTCGGGGTTGAGGATGTAGTCGCCATCCTCGAACCCAACGCGAGCACAGGCGATCGGCCCCATGAAGGGCGCACCGGAAATGGTCAGCGCGGCGGAGGCGGCGATCATGGCGACGATATCGGGATCGTTGACCAGATCGTGGCTCAGCACGGTGCACATGACGAGCACTTCGTTTTTGAAACCGTCCACGAAAAGCGGGCGGATCGGGCGGTCAATCAGACGCGCGGTCAGGGTTTCCTTCTCGGTCGGACGGGCCTCCCGCTTGAAGAAGCCGCCCGGCACTTTACCGGCGGCATAGTATTTTTCCTGGTAGTGGACGGTGAGGGGGAAGAAATCCTGCCCTTCACGCGGGGATTTGGCAAAGGTCACAGCCGCCATAACGGAGGTTTCACCAAGGGTGGCGATGACACAGCCATCGGCCTGACGGGCAATCTTACCCGTTTCCAGTGTGAGCGTTTCCTCGCCCCACTGCATCGATTTTTTCACTTCTTTGAACATCAATAGTTTCCTAGTTGGAGGCTCTGCTCAGTAGCAACCCGGGCGTATCCCAGGCCCTCCGTTTCAATGGCGGCCCCATTGCCGCCGACCCCAATCATTTCCATGCGCCCGGGGTCAAAAGGCGTCACGTCTCAGATATTCGCCCCCTACAGGAGTTTGCCGAGATTGGGAAGCGGTTCGTTGAGTGCACCTTGCGTGGTCCCCAAGCACCAAAGGGGCGTGCCCAAGGGGGAACTTTCCGCTAGTGTTGCTTCATGCCGGTCTATTGCCGTCTCCTTGCCACGGCAGCAATTGCCGTAAGCAGCCTTGCTGTGGCGCTGCCAGCACAGGCGGACAGTGGCAAGTTCATTCGTGCGGACGGGTTTGAGCTGACCATTCGTTGTAGGGACTGGGGGTGCTCGGTGCTTGGCAAGCCGCCCGGTGGCTCGTGGAGCTTGGTGGAAAAAGGCCCCGGAGGGCCACTGTTCTATGACAAATTGGTTGGCAAATACGCCGAGGTTGGCTTTGTGCTGAAACCGAGTTAGGCCACGCTTTCGTTATACCCGGAACGACCGATGCTCTCATACGCCGCAAAACCCGCTTTCCTGGCATCCTGCACCGAATAGATGTTACGCAGATCGGCCAACTTTGCATGCGCCATCTTGCCTGCAATCCGTTCAAGATCCAGCGCACGGAATTCGTTCCATTCGGTCAGTATGACCAGCAGGTCCGCTCCTTCCACGCTGTCATAGGGATCGTCGAACCAATCAACGCCTTCCAAAAGGGCATCTCCCTCATGCTTACCTTGGGGATCACAAACGCGTACATGTGCCCCGGCCCCGACCATGGCGGGCACGATCGTGAGCGATGGCGCGTCTCGCATGTCGTCAGTGTTGGGTTTGAACGTGACGCCCAGAACCGCGATGGTTTTGCCTTTGAAATTACCGCCGCAGAGGGCGATCAGCTTGTTGACCATCCTGGCCTTGACCTGATCGTTGACGTTGATCACGGTCTCCGTGATCTGCATCGCTGCGCCGTGTTCCTGGCCCATGCGGGCCAAGGCCAACGTGTCCTTGGGAAAGCAGCTGCCGCCATAGCCGGGCCCGGCATGCAGGAACTTGTTGCCGATCCGACCATCAAGGCCGATGCCATGGGCCACTTCCTTCACATCGGCGCCCGTACGCTCGCACAAGGTGGCGATTTCATTGATGAAGGTGATCTTGGTGGCCAGGAACGCGTTGGCGGCATATTTGATCACCTCGGCGGATTCCAGATCGGTGGTGATGATTGGGAAATCCCGCAAGTAAAGCGGGCGGTAAATCTCGGCCATGACCTCAGCGGCGCGATCGCTTTGGACGCCTACAATCACGCGGTCAGGCTTCATGAAATCGTCAATCGCGGCGCCCTCACGCAGGAACTCGGGGTTTGAGGCGACGTCAAAATCAAGGTTTGGATTGGCCGCGCGCACCGTTTCTGCGACCATGCGGTTGGTGCCCACTGGCACGGTCGATTTGGTGACAATGACAACGTAGTCCGAGGCCATGGCCGCGATCTCTTCCGCGGCGGCTTTCACGTAGTTGAGGTTCGCGTGCCCATCGCCACGCCGGGATGGCGTGCCCACGGCAATGAAAACGGCTGCGGCACCATCAATGGCTTCCGCAAGATTTGTGGTAAAAGACAGTCGCCCTGAAGAGACGTTCTTGGTCACCAGATCCTGTAAGCCCGGCTCATAAATCGGAATATCGCCCTTGTTCAGGGTTTCGATCTTGGCGGGATCCTTGTCCACGCAAATCACATCATGCCCAAAATCAGAGAAGCATACACCTGACACAAGCCCCACGTACCCCGTCCCGATCATCGCGATTTTCATGAGAGCCTGCCCTTCAAACGTCGTGTTCGCGGGTCTTATGACTGGCGGCGCGCATATAAGTCAATCTGACACACTCCGTGACTGGAATTGGCAGGTTTTGACCGGGCTTTGTTGGACAGAATAGCGCAGGCAGGTTAGAAGCTTTCAACCGGCGCCAAAGACCGGAGCAAGGCGGAGCGAAAGGACAGGATATGTCAGACAAACTGTTTGGCACCGATGGGGTGCGGGGAACGGCCAACACCTGGCCCATGACGGCGGATCTGGCGCTCAGGCTGGGCGCGGCAGCAGGGCGGTATTTCCGCCGCGACAAGAACGAACACCGCGTGGTGATCGGCAAGGACACGCGCCTGTCGGGTTACATGATCGAATATGCGCTGACGGCGGGCTTTGCATCCACGGGGATGAACGTGTTCTTGCTCGGGCCAGTGCCGACACCGGCGGTGGGGTATCTCACGAACTCTTTACGCGCTGACGTGGGTGTGATGATATCCGCCAGCCACAATCCGGCAGAGGACAACGGGATCAAGCTTTTCGGTCCAGACGGATTCAAGTTGTCGGATGAGGCAGAAGCCGGGATCGAGGCGCTGCTGCGCAGCGGGGTTGAAGCAGCAACGCCGTCCAACATCGGGCGCGCCAAACGGTTTGAGGACGCGCGTGGGCGGTACACTGAATACGTCAAAACCACACTGCCGCGGGGCCAGC
>JBCBWJ010000284.1:0-4599 GCA_039817165.1 Pseudomonadota bacterium
ATCAAAGCGCCTGAGTGTTTTATCATTGAGCAGACCCTCAAAGAGCAAATGGACATACCGGTATTCCATGACGATCAGCACGGGACGGCGGTGATCTGTGCGGCTGGGCTTCTCAATGCGCTGCATTTGTCCGGCAAAAAGATTGAGGATGTGCGCATTGTGCTCAATGGTGCCGGGGCCGCAGGGATTGCTTGTGTCGAATTGCTCAAGGCGATGGGCGCGCGCCACGAAAATTGCATTGTCTGCGACACCAAGGGCGTGATCTGGCAAGGTCGTACGGAGGGCATGAACCAGTGGAAATCAGCGCATGCCGTGAAGACCGACCTTCGGTCTCTGGAGCAGGCGATGGAAGGCGCAGATGTGTTTCTCGGCGTTTCTGTCAAAGGCGCTGTGACGCCCGAGATGGTCCTCTCCATGGCCAAGGACCCTGTGATTTTCGCAATGGCCAACCCCGACCCTGAGATTACCCCCGAAGAGGCACAAGCCGTGCGGGAGGATGCCATCGTGGCAACGGGTCGTTCGGACTATCCCAATCAGGTGAACAACGTGCTGGGGTTTCCTTACCTATTCCGCGGCGCGCTTGATGTGCATGCCCGCGCCATAAATGACGAGATGAAGATCGCCTGTGCTCATGCTCTTGCCGAACTCGCGCGTCAGGACGTGCCTGATGAGGTGGCGATGGCCTATGGCCGTGAGCTCTCCTTTGGCCGTGACTACATCATCCCCACCCCATTTGATCCGCGTCTCATTCATACGATCCCGCCCGCTGTCGCTAGGGCCTGCATGAACACCGGTGCCGCCCGTCGCCCAATCGTGGATATGGACGCCTATGAGCTGGCTTTGAAATCACGCCTCGATCCTACGGCATCCATTATGCGTTCGATCAATGCCCGAGCCCGCAATGCGCAGGCCCGTATGATCTTTGCTGAAGGTGATGACCCTCGAGTTTTGCGCGCAGCTGTGCAGTATCAGCGTACGGGTTATGGCCAGGCGCTTGTCGTCGGGCGGAGTGAAGATGTCCGTCAAAAGCTAGAGGCCGCGGGTCTTGGGGATGCCGTGTCCGAGATTGAGATCGTGAATGCCGCCAACACGGCCCATCTCGATGAATACAAAAGCTACCTCTACACCCGCCTACAGCGGCGCGGGTTTGATCATCAGGACATTCACCGTCTTGCCGCCCGCGACCGACATGTGTTTGCCGCGCTGATGCTGGCGCATGGCCATGGCGACGGGCTTGTCACCGGGGCGACGCGAAAATCTGCTCATGTTTTGGATCTGATCAACCACGTGTTTGACGCCGGAACGGACCAGGGCGCGGTCGGTGTTACGGCGCTCTTCCACAAGGGCCGGATTGTGATGATCACCGACACTTTGGTGCATGAATGGCCCGATGAAGAGGACCTTGCCACGATCGCGGAACGCGGCGCTGATGTAGCGCGTGGTCTGGGATTGGAGCCGCGCGTTGCGTTCGTATCCTTTTCCACCTTCGGTTACCCGAAATCAGAACGCGCTGAAAAAATGCATCTCGCGCCCCACGCGTTGGAAAAACGCGGTGTGGATTTCGAATTCGAAGGCGAGATGACCGTTGATGTGGCGCTCAATCCGGCGGCACAAGCGAATTATCCGTTTCAGCGACTGACCGGTCCGGCGAATGTCCTTGTCGTTCCGGCGCGGCACTCGGCCTCTATTTCAACCAAACTGATGCAGGAAATGGCGGATGCTACGGTGATTGGCCCGATCCTGGCCGGGATAGACGAGTCCATTCAAATTGCCTCCACCGGATCCACGGCCAGTGACATCCTCAACATGGCGGTGCTGGCGGCCTGCAAGGTGGGATAAGTCATGTTGTTCAACCTCGGCTCGATCAATGCGGACCATTTCTATGATGTGCCGCATTTGCCCAAACCGGGGGAGACGCTGGCGGCAACGCGCACGGAAACTGGCCTTGGTGGCAAGGGCGCAAATCAATCGGTTGCCGCCGTGCGCGCTGGTGCGGCGGTCCGGCATATCGGCGCGGTTGGCCCCGATGGTGACTGGGCGGTGCAGCGGCTCGCGGATATGGGCGTCGATGTCCGGCACATCCGCAAGAGCGATGAACCAACAGCCCATGCCATCGTGATGGTGGACAGCGAAGGTGAGAACCAGATTGTGCTCTTTCCAGGCGCGAACATGGATCAAAGCACCGAGGTGATTTCTGAGGCTCTACAAATGGGCTCATCGGGTGACTGGTTGCTCTTGCAAAATGAGACGTCACATCAGACGGAAGCGGCTCGGCTGGCGCGTGAGATGGGAATGGGCGTTGCCTACTCAGCCGCACCTTTTGAGGTTCGAGCGGTCCAAGACGTGCTGCCGTACGTGACACTGTTGGTCATGAATGAGATTGAAGCGCAGCAGTTTGAACAGGCAACTGGCGAGGCGGTTGAGAGTTTGCCCATCCCCTACGTCCTGATCACACGTGGAAAAGAGGGCGCAGTCTGGTTTGATAATGACAAAGACAAAAGGTTGAACGTGACGGCCTTTAGCGTTGATTCAATCGACACCACGGGTGCTGGCGACACGTTTGCCGGGTTTGTCGTGGCTGGTTTGGCGCTTGGGCTACCTGTCGAAACTGTTTTGCGACAGGCGTCTGCCGCCGCCGCGCTCAGCACCACGAAAAAGGGGACAGCTGATGCCATCCCCAATCTTGCCACTGTGCTGGAATATATCGCGTCTCAGGACACAAACGGTGCTTTTGTGCCCCAGAGCTGACGGACGCGTTCATCGCGGCCACAGGCGGCACGGTAGGCTTTGTAGGCCTTGGCCTTAGACTTTGGACCAAACCGGGTCAGAATGATGTCGGTCTGTTTGTAATAGTCTTGGTGATAGGCATCGGCGGGATAGAACTCCCCTCCATTCAGGACAGGGGTGACAATCTCTTGGCCCAGCTCGCGTTGCGCATCTTTCAAAGCGGCTTCAGCCGCCGCGCGCTCCACTGAGTTGTAGACGAAAATGGCCGTGCGGTAGGTCGGGCCGCGATCGCAGAACTGGCCACCGGCGTCTGTGGGGTCAACAGAACGGATGAACATCGAATAGATCTGGGCGGGCGTGATCTGGCTCGGGTCATAATAAATTTGAACCGCCTCAAAGTGGCCTGTTCCGCCGCGAACGACCTGTTTGTAGGTTGGGTTTTCGACCGTACCGCCGGTGAAGCCCGATACGACCTCTGTCACGCCACGTACACTTTCAAAATCTGATTCTACGCACCAGAAACAACCGCCGGCGACCATGATCACCTCATTGGCGGTTGCTTTGACCTCGCCGTATTGAATGCCAAGACCCAACCCGACCAGTGCGGCCAAGACGACTGTTTTGATATTTCTGAATGTTGAGATCATGAGTGCCTCCCATTTCGGTTGTCGCCAAATCTACTGCAAAGACAAGCACAGCCAACTCACCGATCCGAGAGGTCACGCGCTGGTGACGGAAGTTTACCCTCAGCCCGCGCAAATCAGGGCTTTTCAAGTGAATTGAAACAGAGTTTGGTCTGGGAATGTAACAAATGGTGCCCCGATGACAGACCACCAAACGACCCATCAAGCTGTTGAAGACGCAAGAAACGAGCAGATTCGCATCTGGCTGAATGGAAAGATCGTGCCAAAGGCTGAGGCTTTGGTCAGCGTTTACGACTCGGGCTTCATGTTGGGCGACGGCGTGTGGGAGGGGCTACGCCTTTACAATGGGTGCTGGGCCTTTGCGGATGAGCATCTGGACCGATTGTTTGAAGGTGCCAAAGCCATCGACCTTGATATCGGGATGACCTCTGATGATCTGATGCGCGCGTTGGAAGACACGGCCGAAGCCAACGAGATGGTATCAGACGCCCATGCCCGCCTTATGGTGACGAGAGGGGTGAAAACGCGACCTTTTCAACATCCGTCCTTGTCCCGACAAGGCCCGACCGTGACGATTATAATGGAGCATTCCAAGCCCCGTATCGCCCGGCCCATTCGGTTGGCCACAGTGCCCCATCTGCGCGGTTTGCCCATGACACAGGACCCCAAGCTGAACTCTCATTCCAAGCTGAACTGTATTCTGGCTTGTATCGCGGCGGAAAAGGCCGGGGCAGACGAGGCACTCATGCTGGATATCCATGGGTTCGTGAATACGACCAACGCATGCAACTTTTTCATTGTCCGCAAGGGCGAGGTTTGGACTTCTACCGGCGATTACTGCATGAACGGGATCACACGGCAGAAGGTGATTGATCTCTGCCGCGCCAATGGCATTCCGGTGTACGAAAAAAACTATTCTCTGGTGGAAGCGAATGGCGCAGAAGAGGCGTTTTTGACCGGCACGTTCGGCGCACAAACCCCTGTGGGAGAGATTGACGGTCGGCCGCTTGGGGATGGGCAACAGGGCCAGGTCACGACCCGTATACAAGAACTCTACAAGACTCTGATTAAGCAGGAAACGTTGTAAATGCGCATTGCGATGTGGTCTGGCCCGCGCAACATCTCTACCGCGATGATGTATGCTTTTGCGGCGCGCGGCGACTGCGAAGTTGTGGATGAGCCATTTTACGCAAGTTACCTGCATTTGACCGGTCTCGATCACCCGATG
>JBCBWJ010000285.1:0-4599 GCA_039817165.1 Pseudomonadota bacterium
ATGCCCATGAGCTGGTGTTCGAGCTTATGTCATTGGGCGAGCCGATTGACCGGCAGATTTCAAACTTTTCGCAGGATTTGAGCATCTGATAGGCATTGCCGCCGCGCTTGCCCATCATCACCGTCTTTTCCAGAACCCGGATCAGCCAAGGCCGCCCGGCAAAGAAATCCGGATAGTAATTTGCGCAAAACACCGGGTCATACCGGAAATTCGGCCGCGCCTTTAGAACGTCCGTGCCCGCAAGCATCTCTGTCCAGATGTCATCTGCCGTCATGGGCATGCTCGTTTTGGGCCGGGCGCGGAGAGGGTGTCATATGCTGGGACTTCATTGTGAAACGACGCTATGTCCAAGCCTTCTGCAGTAAGGCCGCATGGTCCGGGGCATGATCCGTCGTCGTCAACCGTCACAGATTGCAAAACACCCCGCCCGCGCGGTTTCACTCGACTTACAGTTGATGGCAATGCGAGGCAAGCCGCCCTTGAAAGGCACGGTCGGATTTGTTTAAAGGCCCCGAGTGCGCAAAACGCGCCTCCCAAGAGGGAAACAGTATGAAATTATTGGTCACCGGGGGGGCGGGCTTCATTGGGTCTGCCGTGGTGCGCGCCGCGATTGGCAAAGGCCACGCAGTGGTCAATCTCGATGCACTGACCTATGCCGCCTGCCTTGAAAACGTGGCCCCTGTGGCTTCCGCCCCCGGCTACGCGTTCGAACATGTCGATATCCGTGACCGCGCCGCCCTGGACCGGGTCTTTGCAGAGCACGCGCCCGACGCCGTGATGCATCTGGCCGCCGAAAGCCATGTGGATCGCTCCATCGACGCGCCCGGCGACTTCATCGAGACCAATGTCACCGGCACCTACAACCTGCTCGAGGCCGCGCGCGGCCACTGGGATGCCAAAGGCCGCCCCGAGGGTTTTCGCTTCCACCACATCTCCACCGATGAGGTCTACGGCACGCTGGGCGATGAGGGTCTGTTCACCGAAGACACGAGCTACGCGCCCAATTCCCCCTATTCGGCCTCCAAAGCCGCCAGTGACCATCTGGTGCGCGCCTGGGGGGAAACCTTCGGCCTGCCTGTGGTCCTGACCAATTGCTCGAACAACTACGGCCCCTATCATTTCCCCGAAAAACTGGTGCCCGTGGTGATCCTCAAAGCGCTCGCCGGCGAACCGATCCCGGTCTACGGCCAAGGCCTCAATGTGCGCGACTGGCTCTATGTCGAAGACCACGCCGAGGCGCTGCTCACTGTGCTGCAAAAGGGCGTCTTGGGCCGCAGCTACAACATCGGCGGCAACAACGAGGCGCGCAACATCGATCTGGTCCATATGATTTGTGATCTGCTGGATCAAAAGCGCCCTGTAAGCACTTCATATCGCGACCAAATAACCTTTGTCGAGGATCGCCCCGGCCACGATCTGCGCTACGCCATCGACGCCAGCCGCATCGCCTCCGAACTGGGGTGGCAGCCTTCTGTGACCCTCGAACAGGGCTTGGAAAAAACCGTGCAGTGGTATCTCGACAACGAAGCCTGGTGGCGCCCGCTTCAGGCCCGCAGCGGCGTGGGCGTGCGTCTGGGAAAGACCGCGTGAAACTTCTGGTATTCGGACAAACCGGTCAGGTTGCGCGCGCGCTTGAAGCCGGGTCAGGGCCGCTCAAACTGCAAAGCTTGGGCCGCGCAGAGGCCGATTTCACACACCCAGACGCCTGTGCCGCCCATGTGCACGAAACCGATGCCCAAGCCATCATCATCGCCGCCGCCTACACCGCCGTGGACAAGGCCGAAAGCGACGAACCCGTGGCCCATCTGGTCAATGCCGACACGCCCGGCGCCATTGCCCGCGCCGCCGCCGCCCGCGCCCTCCCGCTCGTGCACATCTCCACCGATTACGTCTTTGATGGCAGCGGTCAGACGCCCTTTGCCACCGACCACCCCGTCGCCCCGTTGGGCGCGTACGGTCGCACCAAAGAGGCCGGAGAGGCGCAGATCCGCGCCGCCGGTGGCCCCCACGCCATCCTGCGCACCTCCTGGGTGTTCTCGCCTCACGGCAACAATTTCGTCAAAACCATGCTGCGTCTTGGCGCCGACCGCGACGCGCTCAGCATTGTGTCAGATCAGGTCGGTGGCCCCACCGCCGCCTCTGACATCGCGTCGGCCTGCTTGAACATCGCCCGCCAACTCACGCATAACCCTGACAAATCCGGAACCTACCACTTTTCCGGCGGCCCCGATGTCAGCTGGGCGGATTTCGCCCGCGCCATCTTTGATCGCGCCGGGGTGGCGTGTCATGTGAACAACATCCCGTCATCGGAATACCCAACCCCGGCCGCGCGGCCATTGAACTCGCGGCTCGATACCTCAACAACCCAACGGGTGTTCGGCATTGCCCGCCCGGATTGGGCGCCCGCGCTGGACGCCGTGATCGACACAAAGGACTGACCCATGACCGAGCGCAAAGGCATCATCCTCGCTGGCGGCTCCGGCACCCGGCTTTACCCGGTCACGATGGGTCTCTCAAAACAGCTGTTGCCGATCTTTGACAAGCCGATGGTCTACTACCCGCTGACCACGCTGATGCTCGCCGGGATCCGCGAGATCGCCGTGATCACCACGCCTCAGGACCAAGACCAGTTCAAACGCGCCCTCGGCGATGGCAGCGCGTGGGGCATTTCGCTCACCTTCATCGAACAACCCTCGCCCGATGGCCTCGCACAGGCCTTCATCCTGGCCGAGGAGTTTCTCGATGGCGCGCCCTCTGCGCTGGTGCTGGGCGACAACATCTTTTTCGGCCACTCTCTTCCGCGCATGCTCAAACGCGCCGATGAGAAAACCAACGGCGGCACGGTCTTTGGCTACCGCGTGGCCGATCCCGAACGCTACGGCGTCGTGGCCTTCGACGCAGACGGCAAGGCCGACGCGATCATCGAAAAACCCGAAGTGCCGCCCTCAAACTACGCAGTGACAGGGCTTTACTTCCTTGACGGCACCGCCCCCGAACGCGCCCGCCACGTAAAACCCTCCGCGCGCGGCGAGCTTGAGATCACAACCCTGCTTGAGATGTACCTCAAAGAAGGCTCGCTCTCGGTTGAAACAATGGGCCGCGGCTTTGCCTGGCTCGACACCGGCACGCATGACAGCCTGCTCGACGCGGGCAATTTCGTCCGCACATTGGCCAAACGCCAAGGCACCCAGATCGGCAGCCCGGATGAGATCGCCTTCGAACAGGGCTGGGTCACACCCGAGCATCTGGCGGAGCGGGCCAAGATCTTTGCCAAGAACCGCTACGGTCAGTACCTCAAAACCCTGATCGACGAAGGTGGCGCTGATCCGTCATGACCCTGTCTGCCTGCCGTGCGCTTGCGGTGCGCCGGGAGATGCCTAGACTGAACGTCCGCTGGCCCGGCATCACTGGCACACGCGCCGTTTGCTCTCCGGGATGACGGCGCGCAGAAAGGACACGACGTGAGTGGCGCAGTTCCCCTGACACCCCCGACCAACGACACTTCCGGCGCACGGCGGTTGGTCCTGCATGTCGGCCCGCACAAGACCGCATCGACCTACATTCAGGAAAACCTCACAGCGGCGCGCGCGGCACTGTGGGATGCGGGCTGGCTCTACCCCGAAGATCCCGTTGACAACCGATCTGGCCACCACGGGCTGGGTCGGACCCCATCGGACTATCTGGCACATGATGCCCCCCATCGCGCCGTTCTCGATGGATGGGCCAGCGCGGTCGAACAATCCGGCCACAACATGGTTCTCTCGACAGAGGAGCTTTGCCGCTGGGGCAGGGACGATCTCGACCGGCTTGCCGACACCTTGGGCTTCACCACCTACGAAGTCGCCTATGTTATCCGTGATCCGTTGGACCTTTTCCCCTCGCTTTGGGCGGAAGAGGTCAAGCACGGGCACACGATCGGGCTGGCCGACCGGTTTGCCCGCCTCGCGCTGCAACCCTTGACCGCGCGGATATTCAACCCCATGCACGACCTCCGCACGTGGCTGGAAAATGACAGGGTGCGGGTGCGCGCGATCCCGTTCGACACCCTCAAAACCCGCAACATGGACATTTTCGAGCACCTCACAGGCAGTGTTCTGAACCTGCCGGGCCTGCGCGTCACCAAAACCAAGCCTGTCAACCGCAAGTACCCGCTCGAAGTGACAGAGTTTCTGCGCTTGATCACGCTGATGCACCACGGCGGTCAGACAAAATGCGGCCCTGACCTGCGCATGCGGTTTTCTACGTTTCTGACGCCGAACTACATCCGAGACATCAAGGCCCTCATGATCAATGACGCCCGCCATGCCCGCCGCAACATTCCCATTCATGCCAACCAAGGCTTTCAGAAAACGCTCGAGGCCTCTTTGAGACGCCATCTCAGCCAAAGCTGGACCCTGGAAATCACCACCGACATGTGCTTGTTTTCCTACGAAAAGCGGGTCTTTCCATACTACAACGAATTCGTGCTGCAGACCGTCGATCCTGTGCGCAAAGCGGCGGACGCCATCCTCGCGAAAATGTATGCCTAACCGGCCCGCACCGGCAGCTTGACCTTCGCGTCCGCAAGCAGCGTCTCGTTTACCCAGGCATTGCTGTCCG
>JBCBWJ010000286.1:0-4587 GCA_039817165.1 Pseudomonadota bacterium
TTGAACATTTCAGGTCCTCTTCATCAGCACAGGCACGCGCGGCCCATGGCCCGCGTAAACATTTGGAAATTCAAAGAAAAAATGGGCGGCCTGCGCAAGCAAAGCGCAGAACCGCCCAAAGGGGAAGGGTAACGGATCAGACGAAACGTCTCGGCCCCTTGGGGGAGGGCCGCCACTACGTATCTCACTGAACACAGCATTTTCGATTTCACCAAGTAAAGCCGTTGCGACAGGTCATAATCGGCTTTATTCCGCGTGTTTTGGTCAGACATGCGCAGAAACACGCTCAAATTGTGTGAAATTTTTCTGATCATCCCTCGACCTCTTCGCCATCGAAGGCCTCTGGAAAGGCGGCGCGGGCTGCAGATACATCCAGCCTGAGGCGCGCGTCATAGTCTTGCGGATCAAAAGGATCATCGACCGCCAGCACCTCGCGCCCGAACAGCCAGCTGAGCCGCCCGGCGTCGAGATTGCCGCGCTCAAAGGGGGCCTCGCCGAAGCAGTCCCACAGCGCGCGCACGAAGCCTGCGTCCGCGCGCCGGTCGGCCGGACGACGATCGGCAAAGCGTTCGCGCCGGGTGATCGGTGTCACGCCTTTTGGATTGGCGCGGCGGATGGTGAACTGAAAATCTGTGCCGGGAAGACGGCCCGGAAAGCCGCGATGCTTGATCATGGGGCGCCCCTCGTGACCGGCATCGTCAAGGTCAGGGCGGGCCCGAAGGCCCGGCCCCTTAGTGCAAGTGGGGTGTTACTTGTACTTGCCGGTGTACTCGGGCTCGATCGAAATCGGCTCCGGGTCAACGACCACGAACTCTTCCTGCTGTTGCTGCTGACCACAGGCGGCAATGAAGCCGACCAGGCAGAGCGCAAGGATGCTCTTGATAGTTTTAGACATTGAAGTCTCCTGTATGTGTACACACTGAGACGACGTGCTGGCTGCCCCACCACTTGCGCACGCGCCCCGATGACCGCGTTGGTGCGATCACACGTCAGGATACCGGAAAAGGCCCTCATTTCATACGCTTGGCGAGGCCTGTGGATAACTTGTGGCCCAAAAGACTCACTTTGAGGGTCAAGTGAACTTCGCACCGCAACATGTTGTGGACGCATCAGAACTCCTCCCACATGCAGCGGCCATTTTCGGCGCGATAGGCCTCGAAAACCTGCGTGACATTCGGCGCAGCGACGCCGAATTCGGATGGCTGATCGGCCAGGGAGATGATGATTTGCGCGCCCTCCGGCACTTCAGACAGGGCAATTTCGGCGCAAAGATGGTCAAGATCGGCCGCCACCGTTTCCAGCCCGGCCCCTGTGGAGAAAGCCGGCGCGACAAAGCGGAACCGGTAGCGCGCGGCCGCGTCATCGACGATTATTTCCTGCAAGTGCCCCGTCAGGCCGGACGGCATTTCGACGTCCGCGCCCGCCGCCCCAGACGCTGCAAGAGCGCTGGTCAATCCCGCCACTGATGATGCCAAAACCCGTTGCACCGACGTGTCACCCTTTCTTTTTGCCTTACGTACCGAGAGGGGACGCATCGAAACCCCTGGTTTCGATGTGGGGGGCTACCCCGGCCCCCGACCTCAGAGCGGAATGTTGTCGTGTTTCTTCCACGGCAGGCTGCGGCGTTTGTTGCGCAGAGACGCAAAGGCCCGGCTCACCCGCTTGCGCGTGCTATGGGGCATGATCACCTCGTCGATGAAGCCACGCTCGGCGGCCACGAAGGGATTGGCGAAGCGATCTTCGTAATCTTTGGTGTGCTGCGCGATCTTGTCGGCATCTCCCAGATCGGCGCGGTGGATGATCTCGGTCGCGCCTTTGGCGCCCATCACCGCGATCTCGGCTGTGGGCCAGGCATAGTTCATATCCGCCTTGAGATGTTTGGAGGCCATAACGTCGTAGGCCCCGCCATAGGCTTTTCGGGTGATCACCGTGACCATAGGTACTGTCGCTTCACCATACGCGAACAAAAGCTTCGCCCCGTGCTTGATCACCCCGCCATATTCCTGCGTCGTGCCCGGCAAGAAGCCCGGCACATCCACCAGCGTCAGCAGCGGAATTTCAAAGCAGTCGCAAAAGCGCACGAAGCGGGCGGCCTTTCGAGAGCTGTCAATGTCCAGAACACCGGCCAGCACCATCGGCTGGTTGGCCACCACGCCCACGGTCTGCCCTTCGAGGCGAATAAATCCGGTGATGATGTTCTTGGCGAAATCTTCCTGAATTTCGTAGAAATCACCCTCATCGGCGAGCTTGTGAATGAGCTCTTTCATGTCATAGGGCGTGTTGGGGTTGTCGGGGATCAGCGTATCAAGGCTCATCTCCATCCGGTCGGGATCGTCAAAGAAGGGACGCACGGGCGGCTTTTCACGGTTGCTCGCGGGCAGGAAATCCACCAGGCGCCGCACTTCGGCCAGCGCTTCGACGTCGTTTTCAAAGGCACCATCCGCCACAGAGCTTTTCTTGGTGTGCGTGCTGGCCCCGCCCAGTTCCTCGGCGGTGACCTGTTCGTTGGTCACGGTTTTGACCACATCCGGGCCGGTGACGAACATGTAAGAGCTGTCTTTGACCATGAAAATGAAATCGGTCATCGCGGGTGAATAGACCGCGCCACCCGCGCAGGGCCCCATGATCACAGAGATCTGCGGGATCACGCCGGAGGCTTCGATGTTGCGCTGAAAGATCTCGCCGTAGCCGCCGAGGCTGTCGACACCTTCCTGAATGCGCGCACCGCCGGAATCGTTGATGCCGATCAATGGCGCGCCGTTTTCCACGGCCATGTCCATGATCTTGCAGATCTTGTCGGCATGCGTGGCCGAGACCGAGCCGCCCAGAACCGTGAAGTCCTGACTGAAAACGTAAACCTGACGTCCATTGATGGTGCCCCAGCCGGTGACCACACCGTCACCGTAAGGCCTTTGATCTTGCATCCCGAAATCGGTGCAGCGGTGGGTGACGAAGGTGTCGAATTCCTCGAAGCTGCCTTCGTCGACCAGCAGGTCGATGCGTTCGCGCGCGGTCAGCTTGCCACGGCCATGCTGGCTGTCGATGCGGTGTTGTCCACCGCCCAGCCGCGCATCATCACGGCGATCTTCCAGTATCTGGAGAATGTCTTTCATGTCTCGGGTCCCTCAAAAGCTGGAGCGAAATTAGTAGATCGCGGGCGGGGGAGAAAGCCCAAAACTGTCAATTGTCTTACATTT
The DNA here is from genome assembly GCA_039817165.1 of Pseudomonadota bacterium. Lineage (GTDB taxonomy): Bacteria > Pseudomonadota > Alphaproteobacteria > Rhodobacterales > Rhodobacteraceae > Roseovarius. The sequence continues at coordinate 3,198 of JBCBWJ010000286.1, forward strand.
GAAAGCCTGACGCTGCGATCCTGTGTGGATGGGCCATGCGGGAGATGGACAAGTCCGGAGCATCGGCTAGGGTGGCGCCATGCAAGACGCCAACAGTTTGTCGCGCCCGCCGCGGTTTCTCGACCGCCGCAGCCCGCCCCATATTATCACGCTGATCCTGCTGGCAAGCGTGTCTGGGATCGCGCTCAATATCTTTTTGCCGTCGCTGCCCAACATGACGCGGTATTTCGACACCGAGTACGGCCTGATGCAGATGGCCGTGGCGTTTTATCTGGCGATGAACGCGGTGTTGCAACTGATCGTGGGGCCAATCTCTGACCGCTATGGGCGGCGGCCAGTGCTGCTTTGGGGGCTGGTGATCTTTCTGCTGGCCACGCTGGGCTGTATCTGGGCCACCAATGTGTGGGTGTTTCTGGCCTTTCGGATGCTGCAGGCGGCGGTGGTGGTGACCATGGCGCTGGCCCGCGCCACGATCCGCGACATGGTGCCCGAACGCGAAGCGGCCTCGATGATCGGCTATGTCACGATGGGCATGGCGGTGGCACCGATGCTGGGCCCGGCGATCGGGGGCGCGCTGGATGCGGTTTTTGGCTGGCAGGCCAGTTTCTGGGCGCTCTTTATCATGGGCGCGCTGGTGCTCGCGCTCACCTGGGCGGATCAGGGCGAGACGGCGCCGCGCCGCAGTGGCGGCTTTGCCCAACAAATGCGCGACAGCCCCGAGCTCTTTCGGTCGCCGCGCTTTTGGGGCTATGCGGGCACGCTGGGGCTCGCGTCAGGGGCGTTCTTTGCCTATCTGGGCGGCGGGCCATATGTGGGCGATCAGGTGTTCGGCATGGATCCGGCGACCTTCGGAATTTATTTCGGCGCACCGGCGGTCGGGTATTTCCTGGGCAATTTCTTTTCGGGACGGTATTCCATCCGGTTTGGTGTGAACTGGATGGTGCTGGTGGGCTCGGTGATCTGTGCGGCGGGGATCACGCTCAATCTGGCGCTTTTTGTGTTGGGTCTGGGCACACCGCTGAGCTTTTTCGGGCTGATGTCGCTCATGGGCTTGGGCAACGGGTTGGTCATTCCCAATGCCACGGCAGGCGCATTGTCGGTCAGGCCGCATCTGGCGGGCACGGCGAGCGGGTTGTCGGGTGCGCTGATGATCGGGCTGGGCGCGGCCCTTTCGGCGCTGGCTGGTGTGGTGTTGAACCTGGGGATGGGCGCGCTGCCGCTATTGGTTTTGATGGCGGTGTCGGCCTACGGGGCGATTTGGACCATCCTTTACGTGATCAAGCGAGAGCGGAAACTGGGCGTGGCCTAACCCCAGGGGCGGGCATTTTCTTGAAAGAAAATGCGCTAGAAAATTGCAATTTTCCTACGCAGAATTTTGCAAAATTCTGCG
>JBCBWJ010000287.1:0-4525 GCA_039817165.1 Pseudomonadota bacterium
GCCTTGGTGACGACATTCTGCATGGCGGGCTCACCGGGACCGGCGAGGATGACGGCGCGGTGGATTACCTCAATGGCGGCGAGGGCGACGACCTGATCACCGCAGGCGCAGGCGACATCGTCACCGCTGGCGAAGGCGCGGACCAGATCCAATTCGGCGAGTGGAACACCGAAACCGGCCCCGCCGAAGTTCTGGATTTTGAAGCCGAACGCGACAGCCTCGTTGTGCTATATGAAAATGACGGCACAGCGGCACCAGAGATCGACGTGGAACAAGACGCAGAAGATAGCGAACTATACCGCGTGATGGCAGACGGCGAACTGATCGCTCAAGTCTACAGCGCAACGCCGGTGACAGCGCAAAGCATTTCGCTGGTCGCCCAAAGCGCGGCCTGATCCGTCGCACACCCCCCCCGTGACGCTTTGTGACGCTTTGTGAGGCTTTGCGCGCGGGTCAAACTGGTCTAGCATTTCCCTGTAAAACGGGAGAGCACCCATGAACCTGCCAGCTTTGAACCTCATGCCCGGCGACGCGCCGTTTCGCGCGGATCCAAAAACATCCTACACCCTGCCCGCGCGGTTCTATCATGATCCCGCCATCTGGGAGGCCGAGAAATCCGCGATTTTCGCCAAATCCTGGTTTTATGCAGGCCATGTCAGTCAGGTGGCAGAGGCCGGGCAATTCCTCACCGTGCGCATCCATGAACAAAACGTCTTCGTCGCGCGCAGCCGCACGGGAGAGCTAAACGCCTTCTACAATGTTTGCCCGCATCGCGGCCACGAGTTGGTCAGCGGGACAGGCCGCAAGAACATCATCACCTGCCCCTATCACGCCTGGGCCTTTGACTTTGACGGCACGCTGAAATCGGCGCGCAACACCGAAAACGTGGAGGGCTTCCGCAAAGAGGAATTTTCGCTGAAGCCGGTGAAGGTCGAAGTGTTCTGCGGTCTGGTCCTGATCAACCTTGATCCCGACGCCACCCCCTTCACCGAACAGATGGGCGCGCTTGAGGCGGAGATCCGCAAATACGTGCCTTGCGTCGATGATCTGCACTTCGCCCAGCGCGACACCTACGAGGTCGCATCAAACTGGAAAACCCTCGTCGACAATTTCCTCGAATGCTATCACTGCGCCCCCGCGCACAAGGATTTTGTGGATCTGGTGGATATGGACACCTACCGCACCATCACCTGCGGGCTCTATTCCAGCCAATGCGCGGGCAATCCCAAAACGCTCAACAGCCGCGCGTTCTCGTTTCAGCCCGGCGATGTGGAATTTGGCTATGCCGGATGGTTCGTCTGGCCCAATTTCACCATCTGGGCCTATCCCGGTGAGGCGAATCTGTCGGTGCTGCAAATGAACCCGACTGCGCCCGAAAGCTGCGTGGAATACCAGGACTGGTTCGTCAAAGACGGGGTGGTCACCGATCAGCTGCGCGATGCGATCGCCTATCAAAAAGACGTGCTGCAACCCGAAGACATCGGCCTGTGCGAAAGCGTGCAAAAGGGGCTGAAATCCAGCGGCTACAATCAGGGCCGGTTCGTGGTGGATGACGGCCTGACAGAGCTCAGCGAACACGCCGTGCATCATTTCCAAAGCCTGGTGGCCGGCGCGCTCGGGGCAAAGCTCGATCCCGACGGGTAAACCACGGGCGAGAAATGTCTTTCCTTCGGCTCTGAAACTTCCTATACGCGCCCATCTGCGGGCCCTGCCCGCGATCTCCCACAGGACCTTGCTGGACGACATCCCGGCTTGCGCCCTTCACATCTGACCTGAAAAGGAGACCCCGATGTCGATCACTGCAGAAGACAAAGACCGCCTGATGAAGGAATACGCCACCAAGGACGGCGACACCGGGTCGCCCGAGGTGCAAGTGGCCATCCTGACGTCGCGGATCACCACCCTGACGGAACACTTCAAGACCCACAAGAAAGACAACCACGGCCGCCGTGGTCTGTTGAAGATGGTCGCCCAGCGCCGCAAGCTGCTGGACTACCTCAAGGGCAAGGAAGAGGCCCGTTACCAGGACCTGATCAAGCGTCTCGGCATCCGCCGCTGAGCGCAGCCGCAAGAAAATTTCAAATTTTCTTGCCATTTTCTTTTAAGAAAATGCGCCCCTGACACGAAAACGCCCGCTCAGATTTGAGCGGGCGTTTCTGTTTTTAAAGGTGGACGCGCCTCAGGTGCTGGGCACCGCGTCCGTCTCAAAGGTCGTCGGCACACCGGCCGCTTCCCGGCGCGTGTCGTTCCAGATCGCCTTGACCAGAGCAAAGCACATCAAAACCATCACCACCGAGAACGGCAGCGCCCCGATGACCATCGCGGTCTGGATCGCCCCGGTTCCACCGGACAGGAGCAGACCACCAACCACAAGCGCGAGCGCAGCCCCCCAGAACATGATGTGAGGACGCGCCTTCGGGCCTTCGTCGCCCGCCGCGTTGATCGTGTTGACGATCAGAACGGCAGAGTCCGCCGACGTGACCAGGAAGGTCATCAGCAAGACCACGATCAGAACCGCCATACCCCAGGCCAGAGCCTCGGCAATCGGTGCCAGCATGAACTCGGTCATAGCGAAGATCTTGTCGCCGTTGCCCGCATCAAAGATGACGCCGTTCGCGCTGCCGTTCAGCTCCAGATCAATGGCTGTGCCACCAGCCCAGGAAAACCAAACGCAGCACATCAGACCCGGCACCAGCATCGCGCCCAGAACGAACTCACGGATGGTCCGCCCCTTGGAGATACGCGCAAGGAACAGGCCCACGAACGGGGCGAAGGCAATCCACCACGCCCAGTAGAACACGGGCCACCAGCCCTGCCACTGTGCCAGCAGGAACGCCTCGGATCCCTCAACCCCATCGGAACGGTACACGTTGAAGCTGAGATAAGGCAGCGCCAACAAGTAGTCCCAAAGGCCCACGACCAGCGCTGTTGCGCCAAACCATGTTGCGCCAAAGATGATGAAGAAGCCCAACAAGACGACCGACAAAACCATGTTGATGTTGGACAGCCACTTGATGCCTTTGCCCACACCCGACAGAGCCGACAGCGTCGACGCCCCCATGATGAACCCGAGCGCCACGAGAATGCCCACGAAGTTCACGGTGCCGGCAATGCTTTCGCCCGCGGCATCCACAGCCCCTGCCGGATGGACCAGACCGCCAATCCCGATCCGGGTCAAACCCGCGACGAACTGATCAACACCAAAACCAAGCGTTTGTGCCACGCCCAGAATGGTGGCAACCACGGCCACGATATCAATGATATGCCCGACAGTACCCGACAAAGCCTTGCCAAACAGCGGCGTCAGCGCGGATCGGATCGTCAGCGGCAAACCACGACGATAGGCAAAAAACGCCAGCGAAAGACCGATGATCGCGTAACACGCCCAAGCGCCCACGCCCCAATGCAGGAAGGACCAGACGTAAGCGGTGCGGATATTGTCCTCTGCACCGGCTGTCGTCAGACCCTGGATCACACTGGGGTTATTCTGAAAATGCGCGACAGGTTCTGCCACGGCCCATGTCAGCATGCCAACACCGATACCGGCGCCAAACATCATGGAAAACCACGAGAAGTTTGAAAACTCAGGCTTGTCCCCCGGAGTGCCCAGCAAAATGCGGCCCCCCGCTGGCCAGGCCGCAAGGCCAAGACAGACAATCACAAACAAGGCGACCACCCAGATGTACCAGGATGCAAAGTTGTTCAAAATGACGCTGTTCCACGCGCCAAGTGTGGCTCCGGCCTGTACCGGCCAAAAGATGCACCAGACCACAAGCACACTTATGATGATCTTGCTTATGACCGTGACGTTTACGCTAAACCCTCGATAAAACCCGCTATCTGCGGTTTTTATCGGTAGGTCCGATAAAGGTGGTTTGATAGCCATGTATTCACTCTCCCTGTTTTTTCAGCGCTCATGTGCAGCGCATTTTGATGCGTCAGCCGACCCCCAGTTCACGCGCAAATTCAAGACCGTCCCTCCCATTCAGACGGCTTCTCGCGAGGAAGCTGGGTGATTTATGTGCAGGATGCGCCATGTCCCTGACGGCGCCCTCCCGGGTTTTTTGGTCAGCTGACCGTCCAGAACGCCTTACGATAAAACCTTGCATGGTCGGTCGCTCATCAGATCTGTCACGAAAATAGGACGCAACAGAATCGCTTCTGACCAGCCCAGAACCGAAATCCAACAAGTTTATGACAAGGCGCATTTTTGGACTACAGCACAAGATTTGCGCTTTAACAAACGAAATTCCACCGCAGCGGGCGCTGAGCCATTGACACTGAGGAATTTGGCGCGAAGAGCGCGCGGCACCTTTCAAACAGCCCTCGAAAGACCAAAGCCTGACAAGGCGCACCGAATATCGGCTTTCCACAGGCGCACAAAATGCATAATGTGGGACCTTCGCACCCGTGCAGGACACAACACCCATGGCCAAGCCAAAGGACAATCCAAATTACAAGGTCATCGCCGAGAACCGTAAGGCGCGGTTCGACTATGCCATCGACGATGACATCGAATGCGGGA
>JBCBWJ010000288.1:0-4524 GCA_039817165.1 Pseudomonadota bacterium
CTTTGACCCAGCCCTCGCCCTGCGCCATGCACGTGACATGATCGCCCAAGGCGCAGGGCTCATTGACGTGGGCGGCGAATCCACACGGCCCGGCGCGATTGAGGTCTCAATCGAAGAAGAGATCCGCCGCACCGCCCCTGTGATCGAGGCTGTCCGTGCGGAGACGACCACACCCATCTCAATCGACACACGCAAAACCGCCGTGGCCCGCGCGGCACACAGCGCAGGCGCGACCCTCGTCAATGATGTGGCGGGCTTCACCTTTGACCCAGAGCTCGCCCCCTACTGCGCCGAGGCGGGCCTGCCCGTCTGCGTGATGCACGCGCAAGGCACACCAGATGTGATGCAAAAGGACCCGCGCTACGACAATGTGGCGCTCGATGTGTATGACTTTCTGGCCGCGCGCATCGACGCGCTGACAGCGGCCGGCATCCCCCGCGATCAGATCATTGTCGACCCTGGCATCGGCTTTGGCAAAACGCTGGACCACAACCTGGTGCTCTTGCAGAACCTGTCGCTGTTTCACGCGCTCGGTAGTCCGATCCTATTGGGTGCGTCGCGCAAACGCTTTATCGGCACCATCGGCGGCTCGGAGGAGGCCCGCCACCGAGCGCCCGGCTCTATCGCCGTGGCGCTGGCAGGGTTGGCACAGGGTGTTCAGGTTTTGCGGGTACATGACGTGCGCGAGACGGCAGAGGCCATGCGGTTGTGGCAAGCGGCTGTTCTTGGTCAGGTGCCGGGCTGAAGCCCGGGCTGAGTGAAAAACCCTACTTCGCCACCAGGCTCGGCCGCGTCTTTGAGCAGGCCAAACACGTACTCCGCCACCGAACGAAAACAGATGATGCGCACGGAATAGTCGTCCATCATCCAGAAGGCGGCGGCGACTTGGGCCATGCGCGTGCGGCGGACCTGACCGGGCAAGAACGCACCAGGCGCCATATCCACCGGGCAAAGCTTGGCCATCACCTCCCGCACGGCTGCGCCTTTGATCTCAAACACCGCGCGCGCGTCGGACACGTTGACGGCGAGGAAATGCTGGCCTTTCAGGGCGGCCTCCAGCGTGGCCACACAGGCACCCGCCTCGGCGTAGGGCACCATCACCATCAGTTCATCCGGCGACATCCAAGCCAGCCCTTTGTCACCGCTCATCGCCACATGGCGCACATCCGGGACACCGACGCCCGTCACCTTTTTGGCCGCGGCTTTGACCTTCGCAGCACTCAAATCGCCGCGCAGGGTGACCATGCCTTGCAGCCCCATTTCGCGGACCGACACAAAGCCCTCAAAGCTGGCACCTTGCAATGCGCTTACCGCCTCAGACATTTTGCTTCTCCCCGTCCGGGTCATAGAACACCGGGCTGACGATCTTGGCTTTGACGACGCTGCCATCGACCTTTGGGAACTCGAGCACCTCGCCCATGCGATAAGGCCCGTGATGCACCAGACCCATGGCGATGCCGCGGTCCAGGGTGGGTGAGTGGTAGGTCGAGGTCACCCGGCCCTGCACATTGCGCTGCCCGTTGGCGTTCGTGCCCTCTGCGGTGGCATAGGCCCCATCGGGCAGGACAGAGCCATCTACTGTCTCAAGCCCCACGAGGCGCCACCGATCCGGGCTGGTCATGTTCTTGCGCGCCTGCGCCCGCTTGCCGAGGTAGTCGTCTTTTTTCTTCGAGATGGCCCAGCCCATTTCAAGGTCCTGCGGAATGACTGTGCCATCGGTTTCATCACCGATCATGATGAAGCCCTTTTCGGCGCGCATCACGTGCAACCCTTCGGTGCCGTAGGGTGTGATGCCGAACTCTGCGCCAGCCTGCAGCAAAGCGTCCCAAAGCGCCCGCCCCTGCCCGGCTGGCACCGCGATCTCGTAGCTGAGCTCGCCCGAGAACGAAATGCGATAGGCCCGTGCCTCGATCCCCGACAACGTGATGTCTTTGAAAGCCATGAACGGCAGCGCGTCCGCGCTCAGGTCGTCTTTTGTCAACTTTTCCAGTGTCTTGCGTGCATTGGGGCCGACCACGGCGATCTGGGCAAACTGTTCTGTGGCATTGACCACGTAGACCTTCCAGTCCCACCATTCGCATTGCAGCCAGTCTTCCATATGGGCGTGAATGCTGTCGGCCCCGCCGGTGGTCGTGTGGCACAGGAACGTGTCTTCATCGAGCCGCGCGACAACGCCGTCATCGGTCAAAAACCCGTTTTCCGAACACATCAGCCCGTAGCGGCAGCGACCGGGTTTCAGCGTGCTCATCATGTTGGTGTAGAGCATGTCGAGGAACTTGCCCGCATCCGGGCCCTTCACGATGAGCTTGCCCAAGGTCGAGGCGTCGAGCATCCCAAGCGATTGGCGCGTCTGTGTGATCTCGCGTTTTACGGCGTCATCCACGCTCTCGCCGGGCTTTTGATAGGTGTAGGGCCGCCGCCACGCGCCCACCGGTTCCCAATGGGCGCCGTTCTCTTCGTTCCAGCCATGGATCGGTGTCTTGCGGATCGGTTGGAACAGCTCGCGCCGCGCCTCACCGGCAATCGCGGCCATGGAGATGGGCGTATAGGGGGGGCGGAACGTTGTGGTGCCGGTTTGCGGGATCGGCTGGCCAAGCGTATCCGACAGGATCGCCAGTCCGTTGATATTGGAGAGTTTGCCCTGGTCGGTCGCCATGCCGAGCGTGGTGTAACGCTTGGCATGTTCCACGCTTTCAAAGCCTTCGCGCGCGGCCAGCTGCACGTCAGAGACCTTCACATCATTCTGGAAATCCAGCCAGGCTTTCATGCGCAGGTCCAGGCCTGCGCCCTGCGGCATCATCCATACGGCCTCCATCGGGGCATAGGCTTTTGCCAGGGCTTGAGGCGCTTTGGTGCGCGTGGCTTTGCCGCCTGTGACCTTGGCCGCAGCCTTGCCCGTGGTGTCGGCATCCTCCAAGACATCGCTCAGGGACATGGCACCGTTGGCGGTGCCCGCGACAGACACAAAAGCCTCCCCGGCGTCACCTGTTGGTGCTTTATGCACATCCGGACGGAAATGTGCCTCGCCTTCGTCCCAAACGAGTTTCCCACCGCAGTGAGACCACAGATGCACCACGGGGGACCAGCCGCCGGACATGGCCACCGCGTCGCATTGGATTTCTTCCAATACGGCCCCTTGTCCAGCCTGTGAGCAGATCGCAACGCCGGTCACGCGTTTTCCGCCTTTGACCTTGGCAATGGCTTTGCCATTTTCCACGCGAATACCTAACGCTTTGGCCTCATAGGCCAAGGCCCCGCCGCCAGATTGGCGCGCATCCAGGATGACCGGCACCTCCAGCCCGTTGTTTTTAAGACAAATTGCCGTCAAATACGCATCATCGTTGTTTGTCACGACGACCGTCCGATCGCCGATTGAGACCCCGAAATTGACCGCGTAGTCGCGTATGGACGAGGCCAGCATCACACCGGGGATGTCATTTCCGGCAAAGCTCAGCGGGCGTTCGATGGCGCCCGTGGCCGTGATCACCTGACGGGCACGGATCCTCCAGAGGCGGTGACGCGGGCCTGGTGTGCCCGGCGCGTGGTCGTTCACCTGCTCATAGCCCAGGACGTAGCCGTGGTCGTAAATGCCCGCGCCCATCATACGCGTGCGCAGGGTGACGTTTTCCATGCCTTCCAGTGCCGCGCGCGTTTCGTCCACGAAGTTATCCACAGGTTGGTCGCTCACGGTCGAGCCCGCGAGGGGACCATCCACCACAGCGCGCCCACCCCAATGGGCGGTCTGCTCGATCAGCATGACCTTCACACCCGTTTTTGCCGCGGCAAGGGCGGCCTGAAGCCCCGCAATACCACCCCCGATGACCAGCACGTCGACGAAGGCGTAGAAATGTTCGTACTTGTCGTCATCACCGCGCTTGGGCGCTTTGCCAAGCCCCGCCGATTGGCGGATGAACGGCTCGTAGACGTGTTTCCAGAGCGGCCGGGGGTGTATGAACATCTTGTAGTAAAAGCCCGCAGGCAGGAACCGGGCGAGTTTGTTGTTCACCGCGCCGATGTCATATTCCAGGCTGGGCCAGTGGTTCTGGCTCTCGAGGCGCATTCCGTCGTAAAGCTCTGTCGTCGTGCCGCGCTGATTGGGCTCAAACGCAGCCCCCTCGCCCATGTTGAAAATGCCGTTGGGCTCTTCCACGCCCGACGCCACGAAGCCGCGCGGACGGTGGTATTTGAACGAGCGGCCCACCAACATCTGATCATTGGCCAGGAGGGCCGAGGCAAGCGTATCGCCTTCCAGCCCGGAGTGGTATTTGTCGTTGAACCGGAATTTCATGGGGGCGGCGCGGTTGATCAGCCTTCCGCCTTTGGCCAAACGCGTGCTCATGCGAATTCCCTCCAGGACCAACCGGGGCGTTTGGCTGTGATCTTGTCCTTCACCCATTGTGGCGGTTCGGTGGTTTGGGCCGGATAGGTGCCGTAGACCTCTAGCGTGACGGTGTCGCGGGCCGCGATGAACCATTTTCCGCAGCCGTTGCTGTGGCGCCACCGCTCAAAATGCGCATTTTGAGC
>JBCBWJ010000289.1:0-4436 GCA_039817165.1 Pseudomonadota bacterium
CCTTAAGTGATGTCAGACAGTACCAACAACCTCGCCTTCACGCTGTTTAGCGAGATTTTGGCCGTCGACCATCTGGCGCGCGGCAGCGTGGCAAAGGTGCTGCCCAAGGGGATGGAGCTTTCGCATTTCGCGGTATTGAACCATTTGGCGCATTCCGGTGGGGAGCGGTCGCCGGGGGAGTTGGCGCGGGCCTTTCACCTGACGCGTGGGGCGATGACGAACACCTTGGGAAAGCTGGAATGGGCGGGGTATATCCATGTGCGCCCGGACTGGGATGATGCAAGGCGCAAGATGGTCACGATAAGCCCTGCAGGGCGTCAGGCGCGGGACGCTGCGATCTCGGCCATCACGCCGTTGATCAGCGAGGTTGTCGAAGAGTTGGGCGAAGCCAAGGTCCGCGCGACCTTGCCGGTATTGCGAGAGTTGCGTGGAAAGCTTGGCGATGACGGTTAAAGATCAGCGGTTAGAGATCAACGATTAGAGATCGGCGCGCAGGTCCTTGCCCAATTCCACGATCGCTTTCAACTCGTCTGCGTCGCTCGTCACGTTGGGTCGTCGCAGGGTCATGCCTTTGTCGTTGCGGATGATGATCGGCACGTTGGCATCCTTTCGCGTGGCCCGAAATTCCGTCAGGGTGACGTTGCGGCGAAAGATGTCCATCTCGCGTTCCTGACCCGGGGTCGACATCACAACCCCACCCGGATCGCCCGCTGTCGCGCTGTCGATGGACAGGTTGAAATTGGTTTTTCCCAGCGCGTACATGGTGCCTTTGAGGGCTGCCTTTACGATCTGTTCGCCCATCGTGCCGCTGTTGAGCATCGCCGCCGTTTTCGCCGGGATCGGCATGCCAAGCACGGCCTCGCCCTCGGTCAGTGCGCCTTGGGGTGTGTGCCATTCGATCCGCCGGGTGGAGCTGCCGCCGCTAGGGCCACCACCGATGAAAATGATCTGCAGTTTCCAGTCGTCCTCCGGGTCGGAAAACGTATCTGCTGAACCGTATCCGCCGCTGGTGGACTCCTCGGAATACTGCCAGCCCAGGTCCTGAGCGATCTGCGCATAGTCGGCTTTTTTAGCGGTGTTGCGGCGCAAGGCCCAGATTGTCAGACCCGTGCCAACGGCGCTGCCCGCAATGAGCACGAGGATGAACCAATTTTCCATAATAACCTTCTTTTCAAATATGGGTGTAGGTCACCAAATTCTCAGTGAAAACGCAAGCCTAGGCCGGTTTGAGGCTCGTCGTGACATAGTTCACGGCAAAATCGCTATCCGACAGGGTCCAGTCCCATTGGACGGGATTGAACACCATGCCTTTCTTGTCCAACGGCTCCATCCCCGCCTCTGACAGAAGCGTAAAAAGCTCGTCCGGGATGATGAACTTGGACCAGTCATGCGTGCCTTTGGGCAGCCATTTCATGATGTATTCCGCCCCGACAATCACCGCAGCATAGCTTTTGGCGGTGCGGTTGAGGGTTGAGCATATGTGCAGTCCGCCGGGTTTTAGGAGCTGCTGACAAGCCGTGAGAAAGGCCAGCGGGTCGGCCACATGTTCGATCACTTCCATGTTCAGCACGGCATCGAATTGTTCGCCTGCCTCGGCCATGGCCTCTGCCGTGGTGGCGCGATAGTCGATGGTCAGCCCCGATTGCGCGGCGTGCACCTGCGCCACAGGGATGTTGCCGTCACCCGCGTCTGCGCCCACCACCTCGGCCCCAAGCCGCGCCATGGGTTCCGACAGCAATCCCCCGCCACAGCCGATGTCCAGAATGCGCAGCCCGTCAAAGGGAGATGGGGCATCAAGATCGCGGTCAAACTCCGCTGCGATTTGCGCTGTGATGTAGTCAAGCCGGCAGGGGTTCATCATGTGAAGCGGCTTGAATTTGCCGGTCGGATCCCACCACTCTGCTGCGATTGCCTCAAATTTGGCGATCTCTGCGGGGTCAATCGTTGTCGGAGCGGCTTGCATTCTGCTTTCCATGTGCTCAATTGGTCTAAAGACCTATATAGGCGGGTTATGGACAGATATTCAGGCCAAAAGAGCGCAGTGCAATACCTCTACCCGCCGATCGAGCCTTTCGATCGTCGAATGATGGATGTGGGCGAGGGGCACAAAGTTTACATGGAACAGTCCGGCACCCCTGATGGTTTGCCGGTTGTTGTGCTGCATGGTGGGCCTGGTGGGGGCTGTAGCCCGGCGATGCGGCGCTATTTTGATCCGGCCAAGTACCGCATCATCTTGTTTGATCAGCGTGGCTGTGGCCGGTCCAAACCTCATGCCAGCGTAGAGGACAACACCACCTGGCACCTCATCCGCGACATAGAAGTGATCCGTGAGGCGCTGGGCATTGAGCAGTGGTTTGTCTTTGGCGGAAGCTGGGGGGCGACCCTCGCGCTGCTGTATGCGCAGACCCATCCGGAGCGGCCTTTGAACCTTATTTTGCGTGGTGTTTTCACCATGACGCAAGCGGAGCTGGACTGGTTCTATGGCGGTGGCGCGGGGCGGTTCTGGCCAGAGACGTGGGCGGCATTTGTCGACCCTATCCCGGAAGATGAGCGGGACAACCTGATCGCGGCTTATCACCGGCGGCTCTTTTCGGGCGACCGGGTGCAGGAAGCGCGGTTCGGCAAGGCTTGGGCTTCTTGGGAAAACGCGCTGGCGACGGTGGGCTCGAACGGCAAGGGCGGAGACAGTCCGGCGGATTATGCACGGGCGTTCTCGAGGCTGGAAAACCACTATTTCATCAATGCGGGGTTCCTTGAGGAAGACGGCCAGATCTATCGCGACATCCCCAAGATCGCGCATATTCCCGGCACGATTGTGCAGGGTCGCTATGACATGATCTGTCCGCCGAATGCTGCCTATCGGTTGGACCAGATGTGGGACAAGGTGGAGCTCAAGATGATCCCGCTGGCCGGGCACGCGTTGTCAGAACCGGGGATCAGTGCAGAGCTTGTGAAGATCATGGACAGGTTGAGCCGGGGCTGAAATCGGCCGAAATGAGCTGTCTGTATTACGTCTGTATCGCGTCGGTATTACGTCGGTGTTGTAAAACCCCTGAACGAAGACAGGCACCTGGCCTGCCGCGCCGGTCCCATGACCTTGATGAGGCCTGACGAACGGGCCCTGTCGGATCACCCCTTGCAGACTCGGCCGCCCTTCCGTATATCCATTGCAACAGCGGCGTGCTGGGGTCCACACCCGGCGCCCACCGGAAAAACGATACGGGCCGCGCGCCCGTTTTTTTGTGCCCTGACGAAGCGAACCTATGACCAACGATCTGATCGCGAAATCCGCCATGGATCGGCGCATGGCCGAGATCATAACCCCTGTCATTGATGACATGGGGTTTGAGCTGGTGCGTGTGCGGCTTATGGGCGGTAAGACGGCGACGTTGCAGATCATGGCGGAGCGGCCGGATGGCGGGATTGAGGTGGATGAATGCGCCGATATCTCGACTGCGGTGAGTGCGGTTCTGGATGTGGAAGATCCGATCATTGACGCCTATGCGCTTGAGGTGTCGAGCCCGGGGATTGACCGGCCCCTGACCCGGCTGAAGCATTTTGAAGACTACGAAGGCTATGACGCCAAGCTTGAGACATCCGAGCTGATCAGCGGGCGCAAGCGGTTCAAGGGTGTTCTGGCGGGCATTGACGGGGACGAGGTGCTGATCAATGTCGAGGAAGGCACAATCGGGTTGAAGTTCGATTGGCTCTCGGAGGCCAAGCTGATCCTGACGGATGAGTTGATCAAGGACATGTTGAAGGCCCGCAAGGATGCCGGGCTGATCACGCAAGACGATGTAGACGAGATAGAGACGGACACGTCTGAGGAGGACCGATAATGGCCATTACATCTGCCAACCAGCTGGAACTGCTGCAAACCGCCGAGGCCGTGGCGCGCGAAAAGATGATCGACCCGGTGTTGGTCGTGGAGGCGATGGAAGAAAGCCTCGCGCGGGCGGCCAAGAGCCGTTACGGCGCAGAAATGGACATTCGTGTGACCATCGACCGCAAGACCGGTCGGGCCACGTTCACCCGCGTGCGCACGGTGGTAGAGGACGAGGAGCTTGAGAACTATCAGGCCGAGTTCACGGTGGAGCAGGCCAAACAGTATCTCGAAGATCCCAAGGTCGGTGATCAGTTGATCGAAGAGGTCCCGCCGGTGGATATGGGCCGGATCGCCGCGCAAAGCGCCAAGCAGGTGATCCTGCAGAAGGTGCGCGAAGCCGAGCGCGACCGTCAGTTCGAAGAATTTCAGGATCGTGCGGGCACCATCATCAACGGTGTGGTCAAGCGCGAGGAATACGGCAACGTCGTGGTCGATGTGGGCCGGGGCGAAGCGGTGTTGCGCCGCAATGAAAAGATCGGGCGCGAAAGCTATCGCAATGGCGACCGGATCCGTTGCTACATCAAGGATGTGCGGCGTGAGACGCGCGGCC
>JBCBWJ010000028.1:0-12909 GCA_039817165.1 Pseudomonadota bacterium
CCTCAGTTTCTTTCGTTTTTCGCCGGGACTTGCCCGGATTTGGGCGTTTGCGATGATGGGTTTGGCCCGTCCTGCGATGCGCAAAGTGCCTGGCATCGGGTTCTGGAAATTATGTGGATCCGGCACCGGTGAGGGGTTTACGCCGATTCCAAATACAGGCGTTTATGCCATTCTGGCCACTTGGCCGGATTATGAAACAGCCCGAATTGCAACTGAGACTGCAAAGATATTCAAACGTTACAAAGCGCGTGCGACAGAGGCATATACTGTCTTTCTGAACCCTGTTTCCGTGCGTGGCGAATGGTCCGGGGTAAGGCCGTTTGAACGCTCTGACGATCCTGGACATGGGCCAGTGGCAGCTCTCACACGTGCAACAGTAAAGCCCAAAAGAGCGCTCCTCTTTTGGAGCAGGGTTCCCGATATCAGTGATATGATCGGTGAGGATCCTAATGTGGCTTTCAAGATAGGGATCGGAGAGGTGCCGCTTCTGCATCAGGTCACGTTTTCGATCTGGCCAGATACCCAAGGCATGGCACGCTTTGCCCGGGCTGACGGACCACATGCCCGCGCCATCAAAGCCGTACGAGAAGGCGACTGGTTTCACGAAGAGCTCTACGCCCGCTTTAACGTGCGCGGCGATCGTGGCACGTGGGAGGGCAAACGCCCACTCGACCGGTTGGGAGTAAATCAATGAAACACGCCTTTCCGTTTTCCGCCATCGTTGGCCAGGACGATATGAAACAAGCGCTGATCCTGACGGCGATTGATCCCGGTCTTGGCGGCGTTTTGGTTTTTGGTGATCGCGGAACAGGAAAATCGACAGCTGTGCGAGCGCTGGCAGCTTTGTTGCCACCGATCCAGATGGTCGAGGGCTGTCCGGTCAATTCCGAAAAACTGCGTGACTGTCCAGATTGGGCCGATATCGGATCTAAAGACATCGTGGAGCAGCCGACACCCGTGGTCGATCTACCTCTCGGCGTCACCGAGGATCGCGTGACCGGTGCGCTCGATATTGAACGCGCTCTGACCCGAGGTGAGAAAGCCTTTGAGCCCGGCCTTCTGGCCAAAGCCAATCGTGGCTACCTCTACATTGATGAGGTGAATTTGCTAGAAGATCACATCGTCGACCTGCTTTTGGATGTCGCGCAATCAGGCGTGAATGCCGTGGAACGCGAAGGCCTTTCCATCCGCCACGCTGCGCGCTTCGTACTGGTCGGATCCGGCAACCCCGAAGAAGGGGAATTGCGCCCACAATTGCTGGACCGGTTCGGCCTTTCGGTTGAGGTTCGCTCCCCGGACACGGTGGCAGAACGGGTCGAGGTTATCCGCAGGCGGGATGCCTTTGAAAACGACACCTCCGCCTTCATGCGCAAATGGAACGGGCAAAACACCCGTATCCGCAAAGCCATCGTCGCCGCGCGCGAGGTCTTGACGCAAACCGCCACCCCGGATGCGGTCCTGGAAGACTGCGCCAGGTTAAGTCTGGCCCTAGGCGCCGACGGTCTGCGCGGAGAGCTGACGCTCTTGAAATCCGCCCGCGCGCTTGCGGCTTACGAAAAGGCCGGCACTGTCACGCGGTCACATCTGCGCCGGGTTGCGCCACTCGCGCTGAGCCACAGGCTCCGGCGCGATCCTCTGGACGAGGCCGGATCCTCCACACGGGTTGATCGGACTGTCGCGGAAACCCTAGAATGAGCGGGCAAGACAGCTGGCGCAGAGCGCTCCGCGCTTTGGCCGCGCTGGCTGTGGACCCGAGCGGGCTGAAAGGCCTCACGGTGCGCGCGCGCCCTTCGCCCGCGCGGCAGGTCCTGGAAGATCAGTTTTCCCGACTGCCTCTGCCCGTGCGCCGGATCCACCCAGGCCTCAGCGATACGCAGCTTTTCGGCGGTGTGAACGTCGCGGCCTCTCTTTCAGAAGGAAAGATGGTTCGTGATGCGGGCCTGTCTGAAAGGCCTTGCGCACTTGTTCTGGCCATGGCCGAGCGCGCAACATCCGGGCTGGCAGCGCGCCTTGCGATGCTGTTGGATGCGAGGTCTGACCACGCCCTTGTCCTGCTTGATGAGGGTGCCGACGCAGAAGAACGGCCTCCTGAGGCTCTTGGCGAGCGTCTGGCATTTCATGTGGACCTGTCAGATGTGCGGTGGTCGGAGGCAAAACCCTTGATGCCTGCACCGGCTGATCTGGATGCCGCGCGCGCACGCCTCGGCGACATTCGCCTCAGTCAGGAACAGCAGACCACCTTGGTAACACTCGCCGCGGCCTTCGGGATCGACAGCCTGCGCGCACCTCAGCTTGCAGCCCGCGCGGCACGCAGTTTGGCAGCCTTGGATGGTGAGGAAGACGTCACCGAAGCACACATCGAAGAAGCCGCAGAACTGGTCTACCCTGCCCGCGCGACGCGACTCCCAGAAGTCGAAACGCCCGACCCCGCACCCGATCGACCAGAGCAGCAAAACGATAACACCGGTGACGCGGGCGAAAACCAACTGAACGACATGCCGCAAGAGATGCTCATAGACGCCGTTCGCGCACTTTTGCCGGCCGATTTCCTGAGCCGCCTCGAAAGCCGCGCGCGCGCAAAAAGGTCCGCGCAGGGCAGCGGGGCCGGGCTCAAACGTGTGGCCAATCGACGTGGTCGCCCCCTGCCTCCACGGCCAGGCCGGTTGGACGGGCGGGCGCGGATCGACGTGGTCGCCACGCTGCGCACAGCAGCTCCATGGCAAACACTGCGGCGGCAGGCGTGGACCAACGCACCGCGCCTGATCATAAACCCGTCTGACATCCGACTGAAACGCTATGAAGAACGTTCTGACCGGTTGGTGATCTTCACGGTCGATGCATCCGGTTCCGCTGCAATGGCGCGCATGGCCGAGGCGAAAGGCGCGGTGGAACTGATGCTGGCAAAGGCCTATGCCAAGCGCGATCAGGTCGCCCTGATAGGGTTTCGTGGTGAGGGTGCTGACATTCTTCTCTCGCCCACGCGGTCACTGGTCCAAGCCAAGAAGCAGCTGGCGGGTCTGCCAGGTGGGGGCGGCACACCCCTTGCCTCAGGTCTCAGAGCCGCGCTTGATCTGGCCGAACTGGGCCGGGTCCGCGGGTTCTCCCCTGCCCTCGCGATTTTAACCGACGGTCGCGCCAACGTGACCTTGAACGGTAAACCAGGCCGGGCTCAAGCGCGGGACGAAGCTCAGGCCATGGCCCGTGCCTTGGCCATGCAAGGGCTGAAAAGCGTCGTCATTGACACCGCGCAGCGCCCAGGCCGCGAGGGCGCAGAGCTTGCAACTTGGCTTGCGGGCGACTACCTCGGCCTTCCCAGAGCTGATGCCTATAAAATCAGCGCGGCGGCGGATGCCGCATTGACAGGATAGCCTAATGTTTCGGTCGCGCGATCTGTCCGATTGGCCACTCGCCGAGTACGCCCGCCAAGTGCGCGTCAAACCGCATGTCTGGCACGCGGTGGAAACGGGGAACGGCCCTACCGTTTTGCTGCTGCATGGCGCGGGCGGATCAACCCACAGCTGGGCGGGGCTCTTACCCCTAATGGCGCGCACACATCACGTGGTTGCTGTCGATCTGCCGGGCCAGGGCTTCACCCGGGCCGGCACCAAGACGCGGCTTGGACTACGCCCCATGGCCACTGATCTGCACGCACTCTTGACCGAAGAGGGCTGGCGACCTGACATGATCGTCGGCCATTCTGCCGGTGGGGCACTCGCGCTGCAACTGGCGGCCTTGCTGGACCACCCGACTTCCGTTGTTGGCCTCAACGCCGCTTTGGAACCCTTCGAGGGCATCGCAGGCTGGCTTTTTCCAATCATGGCCAAGATGCTCGCCCTCAATCCGTTCACTTCGGTGGCGCTGACGATGGGTGGCTCCGCTATGGCGCGTGCACGGGGCCTCATCCGAACGACCGGATCTCAAATTCCCGAGGACAGCCTGCGCTGTTACGCCAAACTCTTTGCTGATCGCGGACATGTGGACAGCACGTTGCAAATGATGGCCCAATGGGATGTCGACAGGCTCGCAGCGCGAGTGTTTGCACGGGAGGTGCCAACGCTTTTGATCGCCGGAGCGGAAGATCAAACCGTGCCACCTGAAGTGTCAGAACGAGCCGCCGAAGCCATGACCCAGGCACGCTATCTCAAATTGCCCGACCTAGGTCATCTTGCCCATGAAGAAAACCCTGGCCTTGTTGCTCAATCCATAGCCGAATGGCGCATTTGATCGAGCGAGACGCGCCCGTCAGGAAGCGGCGAGCGTCACCGTGCCCCGGCAATTGCAGTTTCAATAAGCGCCTGCATCTCTTCCACGCTCGAATGGCGCGGATTGGTTCCGGCCGCCGCATCCGTAAGCGCCTTGCCTGCCAAGCGTTTCACACTTTCCATTGGAACGCCCAATTCGCCAAGGCTCTTCGGGATATCCAGCCGATCCAGAATGCCCACGATCTCGTTGCAGAACGCATCATGCGTCAGAGCGCCCAGACCCATAGCCTCTGACATCCTCTTCGTTTTTTCCGGCAAGCCAGCGAGATTGTAGCGCAGCACGACAGGAAGCACGACCGCATTGGTCAGCCCGTGCTGGGTGTCATACTCCGCACCCACCATATGCGAGATTGCATGCACATGTCCCAGGCCCTTGAGAAACGCGATCCCTGCCAGACAAGAACCCAATAGCATTCCACCCCGCGCCTCCAGGTTGCTAGGTTCCGCAACCGCCACCTCAAGCCATTGCCCAATAAGCGACAGCGCCTCAAGCGCCAGGCCATCGCAAAACGGATGAAAATCCGGCACGATGTAGGCTTCGATCGCATGAGTGAGCGCATCCACCCCGGTCCAGGCCGTCAGATGCGCCGGCAAACCAACTGTCAGTTCAGGGTCGAGTATCGACACACAAGGCTTTAGCGCATGGTGCCACGCGCAGTATTTCATCGCGCGCGCCGTGTCGTTGACCATGCCAGTGCTTTCGGTCTCAGCGCCGGTCCCTGCTGTCGTCGGGATCGTGATCAACTTCGGAAACGCCTTCGCATCCAAGTCCGGCACAGGTTCATCAAAATTGAACGCTGGCAGGGCAAGACCGGACCATGCGATCAGGCAAATGGCTTTGGCCCCGTCCATTCCGCTGCCGCCACCAATTCCGATCACAGCATCATGATCGCCATCGCGAAACACCTTCGCCCCTGCACTCACTTCATCATCGCGAGGGTTTGGAGATATCTCGGTAAAGATCGCGTTGGTCAGGCCCGCCTCACGCAGCAAAGTCGCCAACCGCTCGATAAAGGGCAAATCCTTGCTGCCGCGATCCGTCACAATCAAAGGTCGGTCGATACCATGTTGCGCACATTGCGCCGCTATCTCTCCGAGGCGCCCCGGCCCGTAGGCGATTGGCACTGGAAATGTAAAATCCTGAGCATCCAAAACACTCAATGGCATATTCTAATCCACTTCCATTCCGAGTTCTTCCTGCCGCCGCTTGCTCCAGGCTGCGGTCAGACGGTCCGCGATGATGGCGATGATCGCCATACCGAGACCCGCTACGATACCGACGCCGAAATCCCCGTTGCCCAGCCCGATATACACCTGCTGGCCCAAGCCGTTTGTTCCGACGAGAGCGGCTATCACCAGCATCGCGATGCCGTACATGATCGTCTGGTTGAGCCCGAGCATCATCACCGGCAAGGCCAGCGGCAACTTCACACGCCACAGCTGTTGCATCCGCGTGCACCCGATGCAGGTTGCCGCCTCGATCACATGAGCCGGCACAGAGCGAAGGCCGTGTTCGGTGTAGCGAATGGCCGGCACAATCGCATAGGCCATGATCGCCAGCATCGCGGTGAACTCTCCGATTTTGAAGATCATCAGAAAGGGGATCAAAATGACGAAAAGCGGCATGGTCTGCAGCGTGTCATTGATCGGGCGCAGCACGGAAGAGACGCCGTCAAACTCTGCCGCGAGTATGCCAAGCAAACCCCCGATGGCAAAGGACAACAGCACTGCAATCCCGCACAAATATATCGACAATAGCGTCTGTGGCCAAACACCGGAGGTCACAAGGAACAGGAGTCCAAGCGTGGTTCCAAGGGCCAGTTTCGGTCCGGACATCTGCCAACTGAGGAGTGCTGCCATAGCGACAAGTGCGGGCCATGGCATGCGCGTGAGCCCAAAGTAAATGAGCGTTACTGCAAATAAAACAGCCAAGCCCGCGCCAAGGCTCTTTCGTAGTGTGATCCATGACACGATCACAACGGACAGCCCCGCATAGGCCAGCCGCAGCGGGGTAGTGAATTCAAAGCCCCAAGTGAAGGGGCTGATCGTTTCATTCAACCCAATCTTGACCGGCAACATCACAAAGAAAAAAGCCACTGTCTTGATCGTGTTGATCGCATCTTTGTATTCCACCACCACATACGTCACGGCGTCGTTCAGATAGTGCGCCGGGAAGACCTCCCACCCGCGAGGGTAGACGCTCAATGTAGGAAAGATCTGCGCCAGGAGTGCCGTGCCGAAGGCCAGGCTGCCTGCGATAATCCACATCCGATACCGAGACCAGAGCGGTTCGTTCAAAACGGGTTCTTTCGGATCCGCCTCAGCAGCAGCTGCCGTGATCCGATCCATCACCATTGCCATGAGCGCAATCACGATGCCTGCGAGCAGGCTTTCCCCGAACTGCGCCTTGCGCATGGTCGACAGCACCTCCCAACCGATATCCGCCGTGCCACCGATGATCGAAGCAATGATAACCATGGAAAAAGCCGCCATTGTCGTCTGGTTTACGCCCAAAAGGATCTGACGGCTTGCTGAAGGCACACGGACGCGCCAGAACAGTTGCGCACCTGTGGCACCCGACATGAGGCCCGCCTCGATCACCTCATCCGGCACGCGACGCAGACCAAGCATCGTGTTGCGCACAGTCGGTGGGAAAGCATAGAGAATAGAGGCAATCAAACCGACCACGGGTCCAAAGCCAAACAGCAAAAGGATAGGCAAAAGATACGCAAAGGCAGGCACTGTTTGCAGTAGATCCATCACAGGTTTGATGATCCGTTCCGCACGATTTGAAAAGAACGCCAATGCGCCAAGACCGAACCCAATCCCGACGGCCATCGGCACTGAGATTGCCACCAAGGACAGAGAATTCATCGATTCTGGCCAGTAGCCGATTACCACCATGTAGAGCACGGCAAAAAAGGTGAATATGGCCAAAGATACACCCGAGACGGCGTAGGCGGCGAATGTCAGAAGCACCAATGTCACCGACCAAGGCAGCCATTGCAAAAACTCCCGCACCGCGCTCATCGGAATGTCCATTAACGCCGAAAAAGCTTTAAACGCAGGACCAAAGACCGCGACACTCCAATCCATACCGGCATTGAGCCAAGGCGCGACAGGCACAACCCATTCTTCAGGGTATTCAACCAGCCATTTGGCGGCGTCTGACATGAATAGCATTGCCAGCGTGAGTGCAATCAGACCCACCCAAAGCATTCCGATTTGTCCCCACGCCATCAGATCAAACCTGCGGTTGCATTGGCCTCGTGATCCACTTCGCGGCTCGCATCCCGGTGCGCGAGGGCTGAAATCACGCTGGCTGCGGTCACCACGCCCACGGGCTGGCCATCGCGCATGGCCCTTAAGCCGGTCTTGCTTTCGGCCAAAACCGGCAAGAGGTCTTCGACGCTGCAATCGCAGTCGTGCTCAGGCATCGTGTTGCAAGGGTCAGCGGCATCATCCAGCACATCAAGGGCTGTGAGTACGCGCACCATGGGCACCTCTTCGGTGAATTTGGCCACGTAATCATCTGCGGGATTGATGATCAGGTCGGCGGGTTTGCCCATCTGCACCACCTGCCCATCTCGCATGATCATCATCCGATCCGCGATGCGCAGCGCCTCAAGAAAATCATGGGTGATGAAGACGATCGATTTCTTTAGCGTCTTTTGAATGCGCAAGAACTCGTCTTGCATCTGACGCCGGATCAGCGGGTCGAGGGCCGAAAACGGCTCATCAAGAAACCAAAGCTCCGGCTCGATGGCCAATGACCGGGCGATGCCCACCCGCTGCTGCTGCCCGCCGGACAGTTGTCTGGGATAGGATGTCTCTCGGCCCTCAAGGCCCACGAGTTCTATAACGCGCCTTACCTTGTCATGCTGCATTGTCTTGGTCAGACCCTGAAGCGACAACGGAAACGCGATGTTATCCCAAACGCTCAGATGCGGCATCAGGCCGAAATTCTGAAACACCATCCCCATCTTGTGGCGGCGAATGTCGATCAGCTCTTTGTCGGATTTCTTCAGAAGGTCCTCACCATCGAGCAGGATTTCTCCGTGTGTAGCCTCTATGAGACGCGACAGACAGCGTACAACGGTGGATTTTCCGGACCCGGATAGACCCATGATCACGAAGATCTCACCCACATGGACGTCAAAGCTGACGTCGGCCGCGGCGGGAATGGCCCCATCTTCGCGCATCCGGGTGCACAAGTTGGGGGCCGGAACCTGTCCGACCTCAGATTTGAAATAGGGCGCGCGTGCTTCTGCGTACACTTTCCAGATGTTGCGGCAAGATAGCTTCACCTCGCCTTGAGGGATGTCCATTTGAGTTGCCTGTTTGGGAAAGGACCAATGACAGGGCGACCCACTTAAGGCCGCCCTGCGTTTTCAAAGAAAGGTCAAGGCTCAGTTGGCCGCGGCTTTGCCAGCCTCGACCCAAGCGCTCCATGTGGATTCGTTGGCATCCATCCATTCAGCCACGACCTCTTCCAAGTCACGCCCTTTTTGGTCGATCTCGAGCATCATGACGTTTTGAACATCGTTGCTGATGGAATAGGCCTCAAAGATGGCATGCGCGCCAGGATGGGTGTCGGCAAAACCTTTGTAGGCGACCTTGCTGATCGAGGCTTGTTGGAACCCGCAGGCGCTGCCTTTGGCCTGACCGCTTTCCTCAAGGCATTCACCTTCGGCTGCGTCCCACTCCACCCAATTCATCTCATTCTCGGCAAAGAGCCAATGCGGCTGCCAGAACATCATGAGCATCGGCTCTTCGGCGGCCACAGCGGCTTTGATCTCGGCGATCATTGCACCCTCAGAGCCACCAGCGACCGGGGCGAAGGGCAGTTCAATCTGCGAGACCACGTCCTTGGACCGTGTTCCCCAGTCGGCGGGATAGGTGATCAGGCGGCCATTTGGGAACGTGTCCGCAGCGGCAAAGGCCTGTGCGCATTCATAAAGCGCCTCGTAGCTTGGCAGGCCCGGGCATTTTTCTTCCATGTAGGGCGGGTAAATCCAGCCTTCCTGTGGTTGAAGGCCCAGATCGCCCACGACGACAATATCGCCGGATTCAACAGCTTTTGGGAAAATGTCACCCACATTGTTGGTCCAGGTTTCTGGCTGCACATGCAAATCACCCTGTGCAATGGCCGCAAACTGCGGCACGGCACCGGCGGTCACATATTCCACCGTGTAGCCTGCCTTCTCAAACAGCGTGCCGAGGATCGTGGCCGAAACATGCTGTCCCGTCCATTCGTTGATCGGAATTTTGATCGGATCACTGGCTGAAGCCGCCGTTGCGAGTCCGAGGCTCAAAACCGCCGAGCCAAAAAGCGTCGTCGTTTTCATATTGTATCTCCCTGTGTCTTGCCCGTTATGACGCGCGGGCATTTTTTTGTACCGTTACACGTTGGTATTGATGCACAGTTTCCGTGCAGTATCAAAAGGAAACTCAAACTGTTCAATCGCTTCAAAGGCGACCATGCCCCCACTGTTGCCAAATCTCGTGCCGAAAACAGCTGTTAAAACTTGAAAAGTCTGTCTCGGTGTTTTGCAAAAACCTGCAGAGTGCTGCACTATCACGCATCCCTCAAGGAGGCCGGACATGCCCAAACCCATAGCGGAGAACTGGTTCGCGGTTGAGCACCTACGCGACGGTGTGTCGCGCATCTACGAGCCGCATATGGCAGATTGGCTGCGGTGCAACATCTGGCATGTGCGGGGCCGTGACCGCGATTTGGTGATCGACACAGGTATGGGCGTGCGTCCGATGCTAGAGGAAATGACGCAGCTGACGGAACGCCCCGTCACGGCCATTGTCACCCACAGTCATTTTGATCATTCTGGCGGGCTCTACGAATTCAAGACACGCTGTTGCCATCCTGTAGAGGCGGCGACCATGGCCGCACCGACCCTCGCGAACACGGTGGCCGACACCGGCTATGTCCGCGCCGAGGCGTTCACGGCTCTGCCCTATGCTGGTTTCAGGTATGAGGATTATCATATTCGGCCTGCCCCCATTACGGCTCTGCTTGACGAGGGCGATGTTGTCGATCTGGGCGACCGGGTGTTCCACGTTTTGCACCTGCCGGGCCATTCACCCGGCTCAATCGCGCTTTACGAGCGAGATACGGGGCTCTTTTTCTCAGGCGATGTGGTCTATGATGGCGAGTTGCTGGACGACCTGTATCACTCAAACGCAGACCATCTGGCCCACAGCCTGAACCGCCTGCGCGAACTGCCAATCCGCACCGTGCATGCCGGACATTATGCGTCCTTCGGACAGGAAAAGATGATCACGATCATTGATGAGTATCTGGCCGGAGGTCGCCGACCGGGTGATCTGGACTCCTGGATACGGGGTGAAATGAGCAAGCACCCCCATGACTGAACGCGTGGCCGTGGTAACCGGTGGGCTGAGCGGGATCGGACGTGCCATCGTCTTGGAACTGGCGCGTCAGGGGATGCGTGTCGGGATAGGCACAAGGCGAGGTGGCACCCCAGATGTGCAAGCGAAGATGCGCGACGAAGTCAGCTCTGATGTCCATGTGGGCGCGCTTGATGTCACCGATGAAGGCTCCGTCGCACGCTTTGTGGATTGCGTAACGGATCAGCTTGGACCCGTGGACATTCTGGTTAACGCCGCAGGCGTCACACTGCATCAGACCACATCCGGCCACAGTCTGGGCGATTGGAAGTCAGTGATTGACACAAATTTGACCGGCCCGTTCCTGACCACACGGGCCTGCCTTCCGGGCATGATAACTCGGGGATGGGGCCGGATAATCAATATCGGCTCCACCGCCGCACGCACGGCACAGCCAGACTACCCTGCCTATTGCGCGTCCAAAGCAGGGCTTCTGGGGCTCACTCGGTCTGTGGCCCTCGAAGGCGCGGCGTATGGGGTGGGCTGTGTCATGATCAGCCCGACATGGGTTGAGACAGACATGTTGCGATCGAGCGCTGCCCTTATGGCAGAAACATCCGGACGCAGCCCTGAGGTTGAAATCGCTGAGATCGCACGCGCTAATCCTCAAGCGAGACTGGTCCAACCTCAAGAAATCGCGGCACTGGTTGCGTTTGTTTGTTCAGATGCTGCCCCTGCGCTGACCATGGAAGACATTCAAGTCAACGCAGGCGCACAGTGGTAGCGAGACTGTCTGCCAAGACAGGCGAGCGGCTGGTCAGGTCTTCAATCGTCTTTGCAAGAACGCCGAACATGCACTCAGTGATGCGGCCGCCTCGGGCAATTCGTCGTAAAACTCAAAAACATGCCAAAGCTCGTCATAGATATCCAGCCGTACATCCTGTCCCGCAGCCCGTATCCGTCGAGCCAACTCTGCGCCTTGACTGAAAAACAGGTTACGTGTGCCAGTCGTAATCATCACGGGCGGACCTTCCGCTGAAAATGCCCAACGTCGGAGCGCGGCCGTCATTCAATCGCATACTGTCCCTGCCATGCGTTAGGTCACACCAAGGCTACAAAAGCGAAACGGCGGCAGGTCGCTTTACCACGCGCAACATCAGCGTCAACGCCAAGTTTCTGCCAGCCGACGCTCCTGCAATCGCAAGTTTTGAACCCTGAGCCTGAAGCGCTTCATAGACGGCCCAGGCGGCTTCGTGCTCTGCGGGCCATGGATGTTCCGGTGCCAAGGGGTAGTCGACCCAGACAACGCGCGCACCAGTGACTACACAAAGTGCGGCACTGACACTCAGGTCCTCGTGAACGCTTCCGTCGATATGGCCGTCGCCGTAGAATTAAAGTATCGTCCCGAATACCTTGCCATTGGGTCGGATATCGAGGCAGCGTTGACCGCCAATCACAACCGTTTCAGTCTCAACTCCGTGGCGGGCGACCGCCCTCCTGGCTGAGGGCAAAAAGCCTGTTTTGGAGGCCTCTTGCTGTGCCTGAACGGTATCCGGCCCACGCAGCGTCCAACTCCATTCGGCCAGCTCTTTCAGCAACGTTTGCGCCTGCTTGCTTGCGAAGGATTGAGATGTCACGCGCGTGCGCCCTTTTTCAGCAAAACTATCAACGGGTCCATCAGGCCTGCCATCATGATCAAGATCAGCCCTATGATCTCGCGCGCGCCGAGCACCTCATTGGCCCAGATAGCCGCCGTGATGGCCCCAACCACCACCTCCACCATAAAAAGCAATCCTGCCACACCGGGGTTGAGCCGTGTCGGCGCGAAGACCGCGGCAAAGCAAGCGGGTAGGGTCAGCAAGATCGATGCGGGCAGCACCCAAATCATCGCGTCCCAAATCTGACCCGAAGTGGGTGCTGTCAAATTACCTTGCGCTGTCATGAAAACCGCAGCCAACAGGCATGTCACGGCGGCACTGCCAAAGAAGTTTACTCCGTGCACCACGAACCCCACCTGCCGATGGATCAGGATCAACAAAGCGGAGAGCGCCCAGATGAACCCACTGAGCAACGCAAACCAATCGCCTTTGTTTTCGGGCAAGGGTATCCCCGTTTCGCGACCGAACACCACGTAAAGCCCTAGAAAAGAAAGTACCAAGGTAGCACCGCGACCCGGTGTGATTGGATCGCGCAAGACGATCCACCCAAGCAGAAACCCCCAAGCGGGCATCGCATAGAAAAGCACGATCACTCGCACCACGTCGGTGTAAAGAAACGCGAT